>NZ_DASYHS010000043.1:0-3790 GCF_035998295.1 Arenibaculum sp.
CCGCCGCGGCTCTCGCGCTCCCAGGCCGCGCCCAGGTGGACGCCGTCCATGGTCACGACGTCGAACGCCGGCGCTTCGTCGCTGGTCCGTTCAGCGGTCGGGAAGAGCTGGAATTCGAGGTGGAGCTTGATGGTGCGCAGGTGGCCGCGGCCGATCTTGGCGCCGCGGGGGGATATCTGGAACGAAGCTGTGCCGACTTTGGCCATGGTGATCTCCCTCGGGTTGCCCTCCCTTCCCCGCCCAGACCCGGCGCCGTGTTGGAGCGGCGCCGGGTTCCAACTCCGAGGGGGAGGGACCTACCACCTTGTGGTGATAGGTATCGCTTATCACTCCGCCATAAAGTTGCCTTGTCAATGCCCGGCGAAAGGCAACACTACTCACGAAGATTCTAAGGTTTCTGAGGGGGAGCCAAAAAATGCGAGCGATCGAAGACTACATAGACGCGGCCCAGCGCAACTTAGGCCTGCGGTCTGACAGGCAGCTTGCGCCACGTCTCGGGATCACCCAGAGCTCTATCTCATGCTGGAGAAGCCGGCGGTCGTGGCCGACCGAAGCGAGCATGGTGAAGCTCGCATCGCTCGGCAACATGGACCCGCAGGAAGCGGTTCTAGACCTTCTGGAATGGCGGAACAGTGATTACCCCGAGGTCCGCCGGGTGCTCGCAGAAATCAAAAAAAAAGCGGTCGCGGCATCAATCGGGTTACTCATATCGGTCGGCGCCCTTCTTGGAACGCCGCATGAGGCCGCCGCGGCGGGCATGATGTCCGCGAAAACGGGCTATACGATATATTATGGAAAATAAAGACGCCGTGGAGAAACCGTCTTTATCATCCCGCCAGGAACGCCTCGATCTCACGCGTCCACGTCGCCCAGGCCGGCTCGTCGGGAAGAATGGCGTGGTTGTCGCTTTCGAGGGCCACCAGCCGCGCATCCGGAATCGACGCCGCCACGAGCCGCCCTTGTTCGAAAGGCGCGACATGGTCGAAACGGCTGTGGGTGACGAGGGTCGGGGCGCGGACCCGCGGGAGGAGATCGACGACGTCGATCCGATCGCAGGCGTCTCTGATGCGGACGGCGTTCTCGGCCGATGTCGACATGCGCTGAAGGTCGGTGAACCACCGAACCTGCTCCGGCGTACCCCTCGGTATGTAGATGGAGCTGAAGGCCTGCATGAACGCGGAGTGCTCGTCTCCCCAGCCATGGCGCATCAAGGTGACGAACGCATCCGCCTGTTCCTCGTGGGCGAGCGAGTTGCGCCGCCTGCGCCCGAGGGCATAGCCGCCGTGCAGGACCAGCTTCTCCACGCGCTCGGGGTGCCGCGCCGCGAAGGCGACCGCGACGGCAGCACCTTGCGAGATTCCGATGAGGGAGAAGCGGTGGAGTGCCAGGGCGTCGACGACCGCCTCCAGGTCCCGTACGAAACCCTCGAAGGAAATGTCCTTGACATCGCGGTCAGAAAGCCCGCAGCCCCGCTCGTCGTAGCGGACCAGCCGATGACGGCCGGACAGGCCTTGGAGGAAAGGGCGCAACAAGGGGCTGTGCCAGTCGTATTCCACGTGGTTCAGCCAGTTGGCCGTCTTCACCAGCACGTCCCCTCGCCCCGACGTGGCCATGGCCACTCGGACGCCGTCGGCCGACCTGCAGAACCGAACCTCCTGCCCTTCGCCCGGGCCCCGGAATGATCCTTCCGGCGCCCCCGGCCGAGGGAGGTCGACTGGCGGAACGATCTCGCCGGCGAACAGGAACCCTCGGCGGGAAACCGTCCGGATGTAGCACTGCCTCTCGCCCGTGTCGCCGATGGCCCGGCGCGCGGCATTGATGCGGCTGCTCAAGGTGGCCTCCGAGACGATGCGCCCCTGCCAGACGGCATCCAGCAGTTCGTCCTTGCCGACGACACGGCCGCCGTTCTCGACCAGGTAGCGCAGCAGATCGAACACCTGGGGCTCGACATGGACGAGCCCGCCGTCCCTCCGGAGTTCGCGGCGGGAGACATCGATCGCATAGGGCCCGAAGCGGTACGCCATCAACCGGCTCCTCTGCTCCTGCAGGAAATATCCACGTTTCCTGAAGGAAAAATCAAGCCGGCCTCCAGGACTGTCCGCGCGGCGCGAGGCAGCATGGGCTGTACGGGGCCACGTGACGAACCCGCGGCCCCAGCGCCTTCCCTGCCCCTGCCCGCACCGGGCCTACCATCCGAGGAGATCCGACCATGGACACCCGCCCCTTCGCCCCCGAACCCGCGCCGGCCGGCTTGGCCGCGACCGAACTCCCGTCGCCGATGCCGCTCATGGCGCTCTCCACGGGATTCTGGGCGTTCAAGACGCTGGCCGCCGCCCACGAGCTGGGCCTGTTCGCCCGCCTGTCCGGCACCGGCGGCACCACCGCAGCCGACTTGGCGCGGGACCTCGGCATCCACCCGCGGCCTGCGGAGATGCTGCTGACCGGCTGCGCCTCCCTGGGCCTCCTCGAACGGTCACGGGGCCGATACTGGAACGCGGCCATAAGCGAGGCCTATCTGGTGCCCGGCGCACCCGGCTACTTCGGCGGATGGGTCGCCATGGCGGACAAGCGGCTCTACGCCGGCTGGGGCAAGCTCGTCGAGGCGATCCGCACCAACCGGCCCACAACCTGGGACCCCGACGTGCAGGATTCCCTGTTCGACGGTGAGGACCCGGCGATGCTGTCCCTCTTCTGGGAGGCCATGCACTCGCTCTCGACCATGACCGCGCGCAAACTGGGCGAGGCGGTGGACTTTGGCCGCTTCGATCGGCTGCTGGACATCGGGGGCGGCTCCGGCGCCTACGACATCGAGCTGTGCCGTCTCTATCCGCGGCTGCGCGCCACGGTCTACGACCTGCCCCATGTGGCCGGGATCGCCACCGGGAAAGTGGCCCAGGCCGGGCTGGAGGGACGGATCCACGCCGTGGCCGGCGACTTCTTCGGCGGCGCACCGCTGCCGGGCGGGCACGACCTGCACCTGCTGTCCATGATCCTGCACGACTGGGACGAGTCCCGGAACCGGGTGCTCCTGGCCCGGTCCTTCGATGCGCTGGAAAGCGGGGGCGCCGTGGTCATCAGCGAGTTGCTGGTCGACGACAACAAGACCGGCCCGGCCCCGGCCGCGCTCATGAGCCTCAACATGCTGATCGAGACCGAGGGACGGAACTACACTCCGGCCGAGTACGGAACGTGGCTCGAGGATGCCGGCTTCCGCGACGTGGAGACCATCTGGTTCGACGCGCCCGGCGCCAACGGTGCCGTCATCGGGCGAAAGAGGTGAATTCGCCGGGCCGGGGGCCGTAGCCGTGTCCCCTGCCCGTCCCCGCCACCCACCCGGCCAAATGGCGTCGTGAGACGTGGGCCTTCAGGTCGCATTTCTCACAACGCCGAGCTCCTTCCAGCACCGTATTCGCCTGTTCGTCGCTTTGGACCTGCCGCTCGGCGTGCATGGCGATCATGCCACGGACCATTTCTACCGGGTCGCGCGTCAGGGCCACGAGGTGTCCGACGCGACGCTTACGACGCATGCGGGCAAGCGGTTCGCGAGGCCGGTGGCGTGGAATTATAGCGACTCGTCGAAGCCGTTATCTCAGCAGTTCCCGACAGGCTATTGACGAGAAGCGCTAACGATATGATAAATCATTGATGGCAAATCGGCGACGGAGCATGGCTTGGCCGACATCCTGACCGAAGTCGTCCTGATGGACCGGATGCCGTTGACCTTCAACGCGCTGGTCGTCGAATACACCACCCACTGCACGGCGCGATGCGCGATGTGCTATCAGGCCGC
>NZ_DASYHS010000056.1:0-20314 GCF_035998295.1 Arenibaculum sp.
TGGGCCCCTCCCTCTCCCGTTGCACGGGAGAGGGGATGTTCCCGCACCTTGCCTCTTGACTTCCAGCCTATTTTGTTCTCTTCTTGTTTCGTCACGGAAAACTGAGCGTCGCTCGGGACGCGTCCCGTAGTTTCGGGACCACTTTTTTCCCGCGGCGTGTCTTCCTCTATATTGCTAAAACAATAGCTGAATTGAGCCCGAGTGACGAAACTTGACGTTTCCGTAGCCTGCCATATAGAACAAAGTAAGAGCGAAAAGGCGGGAAACGCAGCCGTATTCTGAATACCAAAGAATGCATGTTGAGGATTTGGAGAGGGTTCGCCGTCGTGCGTCGTTCATATTTCCTGGACTCGAGGGGGATCCATGCGGTCGCCTGAGACTGGTATGGGCCGAACGGGCATCCTGACGGCGTGGGACCGGATGGCTTCGGTGCGCGCGCGGCCTCGCCGCACGCTGGCGGAGGAGGCCGGGGCCGGCCTTTTCTTCAATCCCGACCTGGTTCCGGTGCTCGTCCATCCCGCCGTGCGGGAAAAGGGGGACGAGTGGCGGCGGCGCTATCTCGCGCTGCACCTGGTCCGCTACCTCGAATACACGGACACGCTGGAACTCGAGATCGTCAACCCCGCGCTGGTCGCCCTGGTCAGGTCGGGGGGCGAACTCGACCTGCCCCGGGACTTCATCGTCGACGGCCACAAGATCTACGTCGACGAGGGATACCACGCGCACATGTCGGTCGACCTGCGCGACCAGGTCGCGACGGCGGCGGGGCTGCAGGTGCGGCCGGCGGCCCAGCCGGGCCTCCGGCGGCTGGCCGGGCTCGTCGCCGAGGCCGGCGCCGGGGACCGGGGCATGCTGCGCCTGCTGACGGCGGTATGCAGCGAGACGCTGATCTCCGCGAACCTGTCCCAGGCCGACGACGACCGGCTGCTGCCGGCCGTGCGCGACGTGATCCGCGACCACGCCGACGACGAGCGCACGCACCACGCCTATTTCTCGCGCCTCTTCCGCCTGATCTGGCCGGCGCTCGACGATGCCGCCCGCGCCCGGTTCGGCGTCCGGCTGCCGGAGATCCTGGCCCTTCTCCTCGAGCCGAACGTCGAGGCGGCCGCCATCGACCTTGCGGAACTGGGCCTGTCGCCCGCCGCCGCCCGGCAGGTCGCCGTCGAGGCGTTGCGCGACGCGGGCGGTCCGCAGGCGATGCGGGCGGCGGCGGCGCCGACGCTCGCCCTGTTCCGGCGCGTCGGCCTGTTCGACGAGCCGCGCGTCCGCGACGCCTTCGACCGGGCCGGCCTGCTCGCCGCAGCGGACTGTGCAACCGTCCCGACGGCCGCGGAATGACGCCCGCCCGCCCCCCGGAGCCGGCCAGGGGCGCGCTGCGCCACGCCGGGGCGCTGTTCGCCGACCGCGCCTTCCTGCTGATGTGGTTCGCGATGCTGGCGAGCACCGCGGGGACCTTCCTGCTGCTGCTGGCCCTGTCGCTGACGCTGTTCACCGGCAGCGGGTCGGGGTTCCAGGCTTCCGCGGTGTTCGGGGTGCAGTGGCTGCTGCCGCTCGCCGCGGCCCCGTTGATCGGCTGGCTCGGCAGCCGGTTCCGGCCG
The DNA here is from genome assembly GCF_035998295.1 of Arenibaculum sp. Lineage (NCBI taxonomy): Bacteria > Pseudomonadati > Pseudomonadota > Alphaproteobacteria > Rhodospirillales > Azospirillaceae > Arenibaculum > Arenibaculum sp. Next base: position 1,599 of record NZ_DASYHS010000056.1, read on the forward strand.
CGCGGCGTGCTGGCCGCCGCCGACGTCGCGGGCGCGCTGCTGTCGCTCGCGGTCGGCTTCGCCTACGGGTCCGGCCTGCTGGCGGTCTTCGTCCTGCTGGCGCTGCGCGGCCTCGCCGAGGCGGTGACCAAGTCGGTCCGCGTGGTGGCCCTGAAGCGACACATGCGGCCCGCGGACCTGGAACGCGCCGCCTCGCTGTTCAACACCTCCCAGTATCTCGGCGGCGCGGTCGGCGGGTTGCTCGGCGCGGCCCTGGTCGAGCGGCTCACCCTGCCGGAGATCGCCGCGATCGACGCGCTGACCTTCGTGTTCGCGGCACTCTGCTACCTGCTGCTGCCGGCCGAGATCCGGCGCGAGGGGACCGGCGGGCCGCCGCCGACCGCGCGGGTCTGGCGCGCGGCGCGGCGCGCGCTGGCGGGGCGGCCGGGCCTGCTCGCGAACTTCCATTACCTGCTGCTGGTGACCGCGATCTTCCAGGGCTTCCACAACGTCGCGCGGACGCCGCTGCCGGTCGGCCAACTCGGCCTCGGCGCCGGCGGGCTGATGCTGCTCCAGGTCCTCAGCAGCACGGCGATCGTCGCCGGCGCCCTGTTCGTCGCCCTGTTCATGCAGGGGCCGCGCGGCCGGGTGCATCCCGCCCTGCTGGTCGCGGCCACCGCCGCCGCCATGGTGGGAGCGGTGCTGCTGCGCGAGCCCGTGGCCTCGCTGGCGCTCTACACCGTCTTCATCTTCGGCTTCGAGGTCGCCTTCACGAAGGTCCAGAAGGACGTGATCCTCGACTGTCCGGACGAGGCGATCGCCCATGTCTCGGCCCTCGCGAACGCGCTGCAGATGGCGCTGATGATGGTGGTGGTCTTCCTCGGCGGCGGCCTGATGGACCATGTCGGCCTCGCCGCCACCGCGTTCGCCGCGGCGGCCGCGGCCGGGGTCTGGATGCTGTACGTCCGCATGGCGACGGCCGCGCGCTTCGAGCGCGCCCCCGCGCTGGAGGCCGGGCCATGAAGCACCTCGTCTTCGCCGACACCAACCACGCCGGCCTGTTCGCGATCCGCACCGCCAAGGCGCTCGGCTACCGGGTCGGCCTGGTCCGCTCGCCGGACTTCCGGCCGCTCTACGCCGGACCGCTGGCGGACGAGGTCCTGTCCCAGGTGGACCGCATCGTCGACGTCGAGGACAGCACCGACGAGGACCAGCTCCTGCAGGCGCTCGCCGCCCTCGACGCCGAGGCGCCGGTGGACGGGGCGGTCGCGGTGATGGAGTACACGAGCCTGCCGCTCGCCCGCGCCGCCGAGCGCGCCGGCATCAGGGCGACGCCGCGGCGCGCGGTCGAACTCGCGCGCGACAAGCAGGCGTGCCGTCGCGCGCTCGAGGCGGCGGGGATCGCGTCGGCCCGCCACGCGCGGGTCGACCGCCTGGGCGAGGCGCTCGCGGCCGCCGCCTCGATCGGCTATCCGGTCGTGGTCAAGCCCGTGAGCGGGGCGGGGAGCCTGCTCGCCGCGCGCATCGACGACGACCGGGCGATGGAGGCGTATTTCGCCCGCCACGACGCGCTGCTGGCCCGGCTGCCGCGCGGGATGGCGCGGGCGGCGGGCGGCAGCCTGCTCGTCGAGGAGCATCTCGACGGCCCGCTGCTGTCGGTCGAGATCGGCGCCGCGCGGGGCCGCATCCTCCGCTTCATGGTGTCGGGCCGCAAGCGCGGGTCCCACAACGAGATCCTGGAGCTGGGGACGACGATGCCGGCCGGCATTCCCGCCCCGGCCCGCGCCGGAGCCTTCGCCTATGCCGAGGCGATCGTCCGCACGCTCGGGCTCGACCTCGGCATCTTCCACATCGAGGTGATCCTGACCGCGACCGGGCCGAGGCTGGTCGAGGTCAATCCCCGCCTGATGGGAGCGTCGCTGCCGACCCTCTACCGGCATGCGACCGGCGTCGACATCCACGCCTTCCTCGCCCGCATCCATGTCGGCGAGGCCGTCGAGGACCCGCCGGCCGACGCGCTGCGCGCCGCGACCTCGCGCGTGACGGCGGCGGCGGTGGACGCGACCGTACGCGCGGACCTGGCGCCGGACTGGCTGGCGCCCTTCGCGCCCCATCTCGTCGAGCACGCCATCCGCGTCCGGCCCGGGCAGGCGCTGCCGGCGATGATCTCCAACCACGAGAGCTTCGGCTACTTCCAGGTCGTTGCCGACGACCCGGCGGCCTCGGCCGATCTCGGGGACCGTCTGGTCCGCGGGATCGGCGAGGCGCTCGGCGTCAGGCTGGCCGACTGACGGTGCCAAATGACGGCGCCGGCCAACGGCGCCGACCGACGCTAATGCGAACGAACGGAGGACCGACGATGGACGATGTGATCACGACGGCAAAGACGGTGCCCATCGACTTCGACGTCGCGGGGGCCCGCTTCTCCTTCCTCGACCCCGATGCCAGCGTGGCCGCCGAGACGCTGGAGGGGTTCGTCTACGAGCCCGCGACCACGGCGCTGCTGGCGCGCCTGCTGTCGCACGGCGCCCCGACCTTCCTCGACGTCGGCGCGCATTACGGCTACTTCACCTGCTTCGCCTCCGCCCTGAACCCGGCGGCCCGCGTCCTCGCCTTCGAGCCCGGGGGCAAGCACTTCCCGGTGCTGGAGGCGAACATCGCCCTGAACGGGATCGGGGCCGAGCCGCTGAAGCTGGCCCTGTCCACCGAGGCCGGCAAGGTGCCCTTCACCGACCGGACGATGAAGCCCAAGCCCGGGCACGAGGTCGAGTACATCGAGACCGTCGCCTTCGACGACTACGCCAGCCGGCGCGGCATCCGCGCCGACGTCGTCAAGATCGACGTCCACGGCGCCGAGGGCCTCGTGCTCGGCGGCATGGCGCGCACCCTGCGCGAGCGGGTCGGCCACGTCCTGATGGAGGTCCACGCCGAGCACATCCTGGTCGGCTACGACCATGCCGGGATCATGGCGATGCTCCGCGACGCCGGCTTCCATCTCTACGAATGCGCCCGCTTCCGCCGCACCGAGCGCCCGGACCTGGTCCCCCTCGAAGGCGACGCCTACGAGGCGATGGTCACGCCCGCGCGCTGGACCGAGGAGCAGGTGAAGACGGAACGGATGGTCCTCGCCTCGCGCGCGCCCTTCACGTTCTGACGCCCTACACGTTCTGACAAATGAAAGGACCGGAGGCTGACATGGTGGAAGTGAAGCAGGCGGGCAGGGGGAGGTCCGCGGACCCGGACACGGACCCGGCCGCCGGCGGGGCGACCCTGCAGGCGCTGGCGGTCGGCGAGAACCTCGTCGCCAGCAATGCCGGATGGACCTTCGCCGGCGAGGTCAGCAAGGTCTTCGACAGCCACGTTTCCCGGTCGGTCCCCCTGTACCACGAGGGGCACCGGCTGATCGCCCAGGTCTCGGACTTCTTCGTGAAGTCGGACTCGGTCGTCTACGAGATCGGCAGCTCCACCGGCTCCCTGACGCGCATGCTGGCCGAGCGTCACGCCGGCAAGACGGGCGCGCGCTTCATCGGCCTCGACGTCGAGCCCGACATGGTCGCCCAGGCGAAGCGCAAATGCGCCGACCTGCGCTCGGTCGAACTGCTCCAGGCCAACGCGGTCGAGTTCGAGTTCCAGAAGGCGGACCTGATCGTCGCCTACTACACCGTGCAGTTCATCGCGCCGAAATACCGCCAGCAGCTCTTCGACAAGCTGTACCAGGCCCTCAACTGGGGCGGGGCGCTGATGCTGTTCGAGAAGGTGCGGGCGCCGGACGCCCGGTTCCAGGACATCGCGACCCAGGTCTACCACGAGTACAAGCTCGACCGCGGCTACACCTCCGACGACGTGGTCGGCAAGATGCGCAGCCTCAAGGGCGTGCTGGAGCCGTTCTCGACCGCGGGCAATCTCGGCCTGATGGAGCGCGCCGGCTTCGTGGACGTGACCAGCGTCATGAAGTATGTCTGTTTCGAAGGGTTCCTCGCGATCAAGTGACGTGAACGCAAAGCCATGACCGGCGGCCAGAACCTGCACCAGCTCCCGGCCGGCCTGCCGGCGCCCGAGGACGACGGGGCGTGCGACCACCTCGTCGGCATGGAGATGCCGGCGGTGGCGCTCGCCTCGACCGGCGGGCGGACGGTCGACCTCGCGCGCGAGGCGCGGGGGCTGCTGGTCCTCTACTGCTATCCCATGACCGGGCGGCCGGACGTGCCGCTGCCCGACGGCTGGGACGCGATCCCGGGCGCGCGGGGCTGCACGCCGCAGACCTGCGCGTTCCGCGACCACCATGCCGAGCTGCGCTCCCTCGGCGCCGAGGTGTACGGCGTCAGCACCCAGCCGACCGCGTACCAGGCCGAGATGGCGGCCCGCCTGCACGTCCCGTTCGAGATCCTGAGCGACGAGCGCCTCGACCTCGCCCGCGCGCTGCGCCTGCCGACGATGGCGGTCGCGGGCATGGTGCTCTTGAAGCGGGTCACGCTGATCCTGCGCTCGGGCCGGGTCGAGCGCGTGTTCTATCCCGTGTTCCCGCCGCACGAGAACGCCGGGCACGTCCTGGCCCATCTCGGGGCGGGCATGCCTCCGGACCGCCCGCGCGGTTGACGGATCGGTGGGCGCCCGGCATGGCCGGGGCGCCCTTGCGCAACTCAGCCGTGGGGATGACCATGAGCTTCACCATCGTCGAACAGGCTCCGGCCCGCCTGAACCGCAGCGAGCTGGCGGTTCCCGGCAGCAACCCGTCGCTGTTCGAGAAGGCGGCGCGCTCCGACGTGGACGTGGTGTTCCTCGACCTGGAGGACGCGGTCGCCCCCGACGACAAGGAGCGCGCGCGCCGCAACGTCGTCGAGGCGGTGAACGACGTCGACTGGGGCGCCAAGGCCCTGTCGGTGCGCATCAACGGCCTCGACACGCATTACATGTACCGCGACGTCGTCGACCTGCTGGAGCAGACCGGCGACCGGCTCGACATGATCATGATCCCCAAGGTCGGCACGGCGGCCGACGTCTACGCCGTCGACATGCTGGTGACCCAGATCGAGGCCGCGAAGGGGCGCCGCAAGCGCATCGGGTTCGAGCTGATCATCGAGACCGCGCTCGGCATGGCCAACGTGGACGAGATCGCGCGCGCCTCCCGGCGCAACGAGAGCCTCCATTTCGGCGTCGCCGACTATGCCGCCTCGACGCGCGCCCGCACGACGGTGATCGGCGGGCCGAACCCCGCCTACGGCGTGCTGACGGACGCCGACGACGACCGGCCGCGCGACTTCCACTGGGGCGACATGTGGCACTACGCCATCGCGCGCATGGTGGTCGCGGCGCGCGCCGCGGGCCTGCGGCCGATCGACGGGCCGTTCGGCGACTTCTCCGACCCCGACGGCTTCCGGGCCCAGGCCAACCGGGCGGTGACGCTGGGCTGCGAGGGCAAATGGGCGATCCACCCCAGCCAGGTGGCGCTCGCCAACGAGGTGTGCAGCCCGTCCGAGGCCGAGGTCGCGAAGGCGCGCCGGATCCTGGAGGCGATGGCCCAGGCGCAGAAGGAAGGCCGCGGCGCGGTGGCGCTCGACGGGCGCCTGATCGACATCGCCTCGATCCGCCAGGCCGAGGTGCTGGTCCGCAAGGCGGAGCAGATCGCGAACCGCTGACGCGGCCAGAGGCAGAGGGCAGGGGCAGAGGGCAGAGGGCAGGGACGGGGGCATTTGCTCTGGCCCCTCCCGCGCCCCTGTGGTAGGGAACGCAGTCCCATACAGCCCCCGCCGTCACGTAGTCCTCAATGCAGACCTTCCTGGAATTCGAAAAGCCGATCGCCGAACTCGAAGGCAAGATCGAGGAGCTTCGGCACCTGACCAATTCGGGCGACCTCAACATCGCCGACGAGGTGGCGAAGCTGCAGGCCAAGGTGGACAAGCTTCTGCGCCAGACCTACGCGAAGCTTTCCCCGGCCCAGAAGGTCCAGGTGGCGCGCCACCCGAACCGTCCCCACTGCCTCGACTACGTCGAGGCGCTGGTCGACGACTTCCTGCCGCTCGCCGGCGACCGCGCCTTCGCCGAGGACCAGGCCGTGATCGGCGGCCTCGGCCGGTTCCGGGGCCGGACGGTGATGGTGATCGGCCAGGAGAAGGGCAACGATACCGAGTCGCGGGTCCGGCACAATTTCGGCATGGCGAAGCCGGAGGGCTACCGCAAGGCCATACGCCTGATGCAGATGGCCGACCGCTTCCACGTCCCGGTGATCTCGCTGGTCGACACGGCCGGCGCCTATCCCGGCGTCGGCGCCGAGGAGCGCGGCCAAGCGGAGGCGATCGCCCGCTCGATCGAGGCGTGCCTGCGCCTGCGCGTGCCGATGGTCAGCGTCGTGATCGGCGAGGGCGGCTCGGGCGGCGCGATCGCGATCGCGACCGCCGACCGGGTGCTGATGCTCGAGCACGCCATCTATTCGGTGATCTCGCCCGAGGGCTGCGCCTCGATCTTGTGGCGCAGCGCGGCGGCGGCGGCGGACGCCGCGACCGCGTTGCGGCTGACCGCGCAGGACCTGAAGGAGTTCGGCGTCATCGACCGCATCGTCCCCGAGCCGGTCGGCGGCGCGCACCGCGACCGGCAGGAGATGGTCGGCCTGCTCGGCAACGCGGTCGAGGACGCGCTGGACGAGCTGCGCGGCCTCGACGGCGCGACGCTGAAGGCGCGCCGCCGGGACAAGTTCCTGGAGATCGGCCAGAAGGTCGCGGTCTGATCAGCGCAGGTCGAGCTTGCGGTTCTCACCGGGTTTCGGCGGCTCTCCGGTCAGGCGCGCCTTGACGTAGCCGTAGGCGTGGACCATCGCGCTGCTCGGCGCATCCCAGTACTCGGCCGAGTCCGCGCGCACGCGCAGCAGGGCCAGGTCCGGGTCGTCCGGCCCGTCCGGGAACCAGGTCCGCATCGGCTCTTTCCACAGCTCCTTCGCCTTGGCGCTGTCGCGGACCAGGGTGGCCGTGCCGGAGACCGAGACGTAGTTCTGCTCGTCGGGATCGCTGTAGGCGAGGTTCACCTGGTGGTGGCGGTCGATCTCCAGCGTCTTGTGCGAGCTGGCGCGGGTGAAGAACCACAGCTCGCCGTCGAAGTCGTGGTTGACGGCGGCCATCGGGCGGCTGCGCAGGGTGCCGTCCTCGTCGGTCGTGGTCAGCATCGCGAACTGTATGCTGCCGATCATGTCCCACAGCTTGCGGGCGTCTTCCGGGGCGCTCATGCGGCTCTCCTCTGCGATGTCGTCCCGGCTCAACAGGACCGCGCAGGCGGCGTTCCCGCTCAGGAGGCCGGCGTGCCCGTCCCCTGGCCCGCCCCTTGGCGGGCGCTGGCCTCCTCGTAGGCCGCGCGCAGCCGCTCCGTGACGCTCGGGCCGTCCGTCGGCGCCGGCACGCCCAGATGCGTCTCGCGCAGCTCGGCCATGAACCGGTCCCACAGGGCCGGGCCGCCTTCTTCCAGGACCCGGGCGCGGATGCTCAGCTCCTCGCTGACCGGCAGGTACTTGCGGCCCCATGCGCCGAGATGGGCGAAGATCGGCACCAGGGCGATCGCCTTCTCGGTCAGGCTGTAGACCGCCTTCTGCTTGTGGCTGGGATCGTCGGCCTTGGTGATCATGCCCTCCTCCATCAGCATCTTCAGCCGGTCGGCCAGGATGTTGGAGGAGATGCCTTCCTGCGAGCGCGTGAGCAGCTCGCGGAAATGGCGCCGGTTGCCGAACATCATGTCGCGCAGGATGATCAGGCTCCAGCGGTCGCCGAACACTTCGACGGCGAGGTTGATCGGGCATCCGGAGCGATGGGCGTCGCTCATGCCCGGCCTCGCGATGCCGGCCGCGTGGTCATGTCGGTTCAGGCTCCAAATCCGGTTGCTCTTTGCAACCGATATAGAATTGGAGACGGATGGCAGGGTGTCAAGGGGGGCGGCGCCACGCCGTCGGGGCGCCGCCCTGCGGCGGTTCAGCTGACCTGGCCGTGGCAGTGCTTGAACTTCTTGCCGCTGCCGCAGGGGCAGGCGGCGTTGCGCGGCGTCTGGGCGTCGATCCCCGACGACACGGCGCCGGCCTCCAGGGTGGCGGCGCCGGCCGGCGCACCCGCCATCGCGGCCTGGCGGCGCACCATGCCGGCCGGCAGGGGGCCCTCCGGCGCGGCGCCGGCCGCGGCCAGCGCGGGATCGGTGCGGGTCTCGTGCATCTCCGCCGGCTGGCGGGCGGGCACGGCCTGCTCGGGCTGCGAGACCCGCATCTCGACATGGCTCAGCACCGAGGTCACCGACTCGCGCAGGCTGGCCAGCATCCCCTCGAACAGCTCGAACGCCTCGCGCTTGTACTCGTTCAGCGGGTCGCGCTGGGCGTAGGCGCGCAGGTTGATGCCCTGGCGCAGATGGTCGAGGTGGAGCAGGTGCTCCTTCCAGGTCTGGTCCAGGATCTGAAGCAGCAGGCTCTTCTCCGCCGAATGCATCAGCTCCGCGCCGTAGGTCTCGTATTTGCGGGCCGTCAGCTCGTCGCTGGCGTTGCGGACGCGCTCCTCGATCTCGGCCTCGGCGATGCCCTCCTCCTTCGCCCATTCCTGGACCGGCAGGTCCAGGTTCAGGACGCGGCGGACCTCCTCGTGCAGGCCGGAGATGTTCCACTGCTCGGCGTAGGAGTTCTCGGGTATGGCCCGGCGGACCATGATCTGGATCACTTCGTGGCGCATGGCCTCGACGGTCTCGCCGATGTCCTCGGCGTCCATGATCTCGCGGCGCTGCTCGTAGACGACCTTGCGCTGGTCGTTCATGACGTTGTCGAACTTGAGCAGGTTCTTGCGGATCTCGAAGTTGTGCGCCTCGACCTTCTGCTGCGCCTTCTCCAGCGCCTTGTTGATCCAGGCGTGGATGATCGCCTCGCCCTCCTTGAGGCCGAGGCGCTGGAGCATGCCGTCCATGCGGTCCGACCCGAAGATGCGCATCAGGTCGTCTTCCAGGGACAGGAAGAACTTCGAGGCGCCCGGGTCGCCCTGGCGGCCCGACCGGCCGCGGAGCTGGTTGTCGATGCGCCGGCTCTCGTGGCGCTCGGTGCCGATCACGTACAGGCCGCCGGCCTTGCGCACCAGCTCGCGCGCCGCCTCGATCTCGGCCTTGATGCGCTCGGTGCCCTCGGCCTTCGCCGCCTCGTCCTCGATGCCGGCCAGCTCCGCCGCGACCCGCATGTCGAGGTTGCCGCCGAGCTGGATGTCGGTGCCGCGGCCGGCCATGTTGGTGGCGATGGTGACGGCGCCGGGCTGGCCGGCCTGGGCCACGATGTAGGCTTCCTGCTCGTGGTAGCGCGCGTTCAGCACGTGGTGCGGCACGCCCTTGTCCTTGAGCAGGGTGGAGAGCAGCTCCGACTTCTCGATCGAGGTCGTGCCGACCAGGACGGGCTGTCCGCGGCCGCGGCACTCCTCGATCAGCAGGATGATCGCGTCGTACTTCTCGCGCGCGGTCCGGTAGACCTCGTCGTCGTAGTCCTTGCGCTGCACCTGGACGTTGGTCGGCATCTCGACCACCTCGAGGCCGTAGATCTCGGCGAACTCGCCGGCCTCGGTCATCGCGGTGCCGGTCATGCCGGCCAGCTTCGGGTACAGGCGGAAATAGTTCTGGAAGGTGATCGAGGCGAGCGTCTGGTTCTCGCGCTGGATCGTGACCCGCTCCTTCGCCTCGAGCGCCTGGTGCAGGCCCTCGGAATAGCGCCGGCCCTCCATCATGCGGCCCGTGAACTCGTCGATGATGACGACCTTGTCGTCCTTGACGATGTAGTCCTTGTCGCGCTGGAACAGGGTGTGGGCGCGCAGCGCCTGGTTGGCGTGGTGGACCAGGCTGACGTTGTGGATGTCGTAGAGGTCGCCTTCCTTCAGCAGGCCCATGGACCGCAGGATGCCGTCGACCTTCTCGGTGCCGGGCTCGGTCAGGCTGACCGCCCGGACCTTCTCGTCCTTCTCGTAGTCCTCGGGCGAGAGCTGGGGGATGAGCTTGTCGACCGCCATGTACAGCTCGGAGCTGTCGGTCGACGGGCCGGAGATGATCAGCGGGGTACGCGCCTCGTCGATCAGGATCGAGTCCACCTCGTCGACGATCGCGAAGTTGAACGGCCGCTGGACCATGTCCTCCAGCCGGAACTTCATGTTGTCGCGCAGGTAGTCGAACCCGAACTCGTTGTTCGTGCCGTAGGTGATGTCGGCGGCGTACTGCATGCGCCGCTCGAAGTCGTCGAGGCCGTGGACGATGCAGCCGACCGACAGGCCGAGGAAGTTGTAGACCCGGCCCATCCACTGGCTGTCGCGCCGCGCCAGGTAGTCGTTCACGGTCACGACGTGGACGCCCTTGCCGGTCAGCGCGTTCAGGTATACCGGCAGGGTCGCGACGAGCGTCTTGCCCTCGCCCGTGCGCATCTCCGCGATCCGGCCCTGGTGGAGGACGACGCCGCCCATGAGCTGGACGTCGAAGTGGCGCTGGCCGAGCGCGCGCTTGGCGCCTTCGCGCACGGTCGCGAAGGCGTCGGGGAGGATGTCGTCCAGCGTCTCGCCCTTCGCCAGCCGGTCGCGCAGCCAGTCGGTCCGCATGCGCAGCTCGGCGTCGGACAGCCCGGCGACCTTGGCCTCGAGACCGTTGATGGCCTCGACCTGCTTGTGCAGGTTCTTGATCACGCGGTCGTTCGCGGTGCCGAACAACTTGCGGGCGATAGCACCGAACATGAAAACCTCGGGCGCGCAGGGAAAAGGGTCCGGTGGAAAACACTTCGCCACCAGGACCCGTCACATAAGAGCAAGGCGGAACCTTGTCAACAATCGGCCCGGGCGGGCCGGCGGGCCCCATGGTCTTGCCGTGGGGGCGCCGACGTGCTTAAACGCGGGGGCGCGCCGGTCCGGCCGACCGGATCTCGATGCCACAAGAAAGGTATGTCATGAAGTATGCCAGCCTCATCCGCGTCGTCGCCTTGACCGTGGCGTTCGGCGGGGCTGCCTCCCATGCCCAAGCGCAGAACGGGACGGCCGCTCCGGCCGACGGGGAGGATCGCGTCCTGGCGACCGTCAACGGCGACGAAATCCGTCGGTCCGACGTCGAGGGCGTCCTGGAGACGCTGCCTCCGCAGGTCCGGTCGATGCCGCCGCAGATGATCATGCCGATGGTCCTCGACCAGGTGATCAGCGGCAAGGTGATCGCCCAGCAGGCCTACAGCCAGAACCTGCAGGACGACCCCGAGGTCAAGGAGGCGCTGGCCCGCGCCGAGGAGCGCATCGTCCAGAACCTCTATCTCAACCGCGAGGTCGAGCGGCGCCTGACGCCCGAGCGCATCGACGAGGCCTACCAGGCCTGGCGCACCGAGAACCCGCCCCAGCCCGAGGTCGAGGCCCGGCACATCCTCGTCGCCTCCGAGGAGGAGGCGCGCAAGGTGATCGAGCGGATCAAGGGCGGTGAGGACTTCGCCGAAGTCGCGCGCGAGGTGTCGACCGACCGCGCCGCGGCCGCGCAGGGCGGCGATCTCGGCTACTTCACCCGCGATCAGATGGTCGAGCCCTTCGCCGAGGCCGCCTTCGCCATGGAGCCCGGCAACCTGACCGAGGACCCCGTGCAGACCCAGTTCGGCTGGCACGTCATCGAGGTCACCGGCAAGCGCGAGGCCACGCCCCCGGCGCTTGACGAGGTCCGGCCCGAGCTGGAGAACTCGCTGCGCGAGGAGATCGTGATGGAGGTCGTCGACGCGCTGCGCGCGGACGCCGATATCGAGCGCATGGACGAAGCCGGCACCCCGGCGGAGGCTCCCGCTCCGCAGGACGGCGGCGAAGCCCCCGCCCAGCAGTAGGACACGACGTCCATGGCCCTTCCCGTCTCCCCTCTGGCGCCGGCCGGCTTCCCGGCGCTGCCGGTCATCCCCGGCGTGCGCTTCGCCACCACCAATTGCGGCATCCGCTACAAGGGCCGCGACGACCTGATGGTGGCGCTGCTCGATCCGGGGACGACCGTCGCCGGCGTGCTGACCCGGTCGCTGACGGCCTCGGCCCCGGTGCACTGGTGCCGGAACGGCCTCGCCGGAGGGCGGGCGCGGGCGATGGTGGTCAATTCCGGCAACTCCAACGCCTTCACCGGCCGGGCGGGAGAGGCGTTCGTCCGGGCGACGGTCGACGCCGCGGCGGCGCTGGCGGGCTGCGCGCCGGAGGAGGTCTTCGTGGCCTCGACCGGCGTCATCGGGCAGCCGATGCCGCCGGACGCGATCGCACGCCATCTGCCCGGCCTCGCCGGCGCCTTCCGCGAGGATGCGTGGGAAGCGGCGGCGCGGGCGATCATGACGACTGATACCTTCCCCAAGGCCGCCGTCCGCACGGCGCGGATCGGCGGCACCACGGTGACGGTCGCCGGGATCTGCAAGGGATCGGGCATGATCGCGCCCGACATGGCGACCATGCTGGGCTTCGTCTTCACCGACGCGGCCGTCGCGGCCCCGGCCCTGCAGCAGGCGCTGGCGGCGGCGACCGGGAAGTCCTTCAACGCCATCACCGTCGACGGCGACACCTCGACCAGCGACACGGTGCTGCTCGCCGCCACCGGCCGGGCCGGCAACGCGGTGCAGGCCGATGCCGACGACCCGGCCCTGGCCGACTTCCGGCGCGCGCTCGACGAGGTGATGATCGAGCTGGCCCACCTGATCGTGCGCGACGGCGAGGGGGCGACGAAGTTCGTCACCGTGCGCGTCGACGGGGCCGCATCCGACCCGGCGGCGCGGCGCATTGGCCTCGCGATCGCGAACTCGCCTCTGGTCAAGACCGCCATCGCCGGCGAGGACGCGAACTGGGGCCGCATCGTGATGGCCGTCGGCAAGGCCGGGGAGGAGGCGGACCGCGACCGCCTGCGCATCTCGATCGGCGGCGTGCTGATCTGCGCCGACGGCATGCAGGTGCCGGGCTACGACGAGACGCCGGTGACCGCCCACATGAAGGGGCAGGAGATCGACATCCTGGTCGAGCTGGGCATCGGCGCCGGCCGTGCCAGCGTGTGGACCTGCGACCTCACGCATGGCTACATCGACATCAACGGCAGCTACCGGAGCTGACACCTTGTCCTCCGGCTGCTTCGATCCCGCCTCGACGCCCGCGCCCGACCCGGCGCGGCGCATCCTCCTCGTGGCGGCGGTGGCGCTGGTCGACACGGACGGGCGCGTGCTGCTCGCTCGGCGGCCCGAGGGCAAGCCGATGGCCGGACTGTGGGAGTTCCCCGGCGGCAAGGTCCATGACGGCGAGACGCCGGAGGCCGCCCTCGTGCGCGAGCTGCGCGAGGAGCTGGCGATCGACACGGCGGCGAGCTGCCTCGCCCCCTACGCCTTCGCCTCGCACGCCTATGCCGACTTCCACCTGCTGATGCCGCTCTACGTCTGCCGCGTCTGGCACGGCACCCCGGCCCCGCTGGAGGGGCAGGAGCTGTCCTGGGTCCGGCCGCTGGACATGGGCCGCTATCCCATGCCTCCGGCCGACGTCCCGCTGGTGGCGATGCTGCGGGACCTGCTTTAGCCGCCCGTCCCGTCGAGGATCTCGTCCAGGAAGCCCAGCATCGCCGCCCGGGACCGCCGGGCCGCCGCCTCGTGGTAGAGGAGGCCGCGCTCGGGCATGTTGGCGCCGGGATAGCTGAAGGCGTGCATCGCGTGCCCGTGGGCGTGGAGCTGCCAGTCGGCGCCGGCCTCCGTCAGCTCCCGCGCGACGGCCAGCACGTCGGCCGGCGGCGCCACCGGGTCCTCCCAGCCGTGCAGGAGCAGCACCTTGGCCGTGATGAGGTTGCGCGGCAGCTCCGGGGGCGTGAGGGTGCCATGGATGCTGACGACGCCGGCAAGGCCCGAAGGGGCGCTGCGCGCCAGGTCCAGGACGCACAGGCCGCCGAAGCAGTAGCCGACCGCCGCGATGCGACCGGGGTCGACCAGGGGATGGGTGCTGGCCGCCTCCAGCCCCGCCAGGACGCGCCGGCGCAGCACGGCGCGGTCCGCCAGGAGCGGGTTCATCAGGTGCGAGTTGTCGTCCATGATGCCGCCGCGCACCCCCTTGCCGTAGAGGTCGAGGGCGAAGCCGACATAGCCTCGGCGCGCGAACGCGTCCGCCTCGGCGCGGTTGACGTCGTTCTGGCCGTCCCACGCATGGGCGACCAGAACGCAGGGGCGGCGCGACGAGGTGGCGGCGTCGAAGGCCACGTAGGCTTCGCAGACGGTCTCGCCGTCCGCATGGTCCAGGTAGTCGCCCCGCACCTGCGGGGCCTCGCGCTCGGACATGGGATCCTCCCTTGGGCATCGGTCTCGCGGAGCCTAGCCCGAGGGAGAGCGGCGTTATTGAACGAACCGGACGTCAGGGCTCCGCGAGGAAGCCGCGATAGACCTCGGCGAGGCCCGCGACCGCGCCCTCGTAGATCCGGCGGCCGTGCTCCGGCGTCGCAAGCCCGGGATTGGAGCCGACGCGGCCGTCGGGGAAGCGCCTGCGGAAGTCCGCGGCGTCGTAGAAATGCGAGCTCGGCGCCACCGGCGGGTCGAGGGGGACGCGCTTGACGTGGTCCGGGAACAGGTACTGGGTCACCGCGACCTCGCTCGGGGTTGCGTGCGACCCCTCGGCGCCGCCGTACAGCTCGCGCGAGAGCGCCGGCGTGCTGTCGTTGTTCCACCAGTTGCGCAGCCGGCACCGCACATTGGTGCGGCCCTCGGCCGCGAGCGCCGCGTAGGTCTCGTAGAAGGCGGCCTCGATGGTCGCGATGTTCCCGCCATGGCCGTTGAGGAACAGGATGCGCTCGAAGCCGTGCTCGGCCAGCGACAGAACGCTGTCCCGGATCACCATCACCAGCGTCGACGGCCGCAGGGTCATGGTGCCCGGGAAGCGCATGTGGTGGACGGCCATGCCGACCGAGATCGTGGGCGCGACGAGCGCGTCCGCCGCCAGCCCGACGCCGCGCGCGATCCCTTCGGCGCACAGCGCGTCGGTGCCGACCAGTCCGTTGGGCCCGTGCTGCTCGGTCGACCCGATCGGCACGATGATCCCGCGGGACCGGGTGAGATAGGCTTCCACCTCCGGCCAGGTGGTCAGTTGGAGCTGCATGGGGTCCTCCCGGTTCTCGTCCGGTGATACTGACCCCATCGGCCGGGCGCTGCAAACGCCGTGGTCGGGCCTCAGGCCGGGGCGCGCCGCACCTCGAGGCGGGTATCCTGGTACGTCGCCCCGTCGCCGATGTCCGACAGGGTGTCGTCGCACAGGTCGTTGACGGTCCCCGCCACCGCTTCCCCGCGCGGCCGCTGGCCGACCACCAGGGCGATGCCGGGCTGCACCTCGTCGCTGACGCGCAGCCGGTGGACGATCCGGCCGAGATCGTTGTGCGCTTCCACCAGCTCGCCGTCGGCGAGGCCGCGCCGGGCCGCCTCCTCGGGGTGGAGGACGACCGCCGGCTCGCGCTCGCGCCCGCGCAGGAAGGCGACTCCGGAATAGGAGGTGTGGCTCAGGAAATGGCCTGGCGCCGTCAGCAGGCGCAGCGGGTAGCGGCCGTCCGCCGGCGCGTCCGGCTGCCAGTCCGGCAGGGCCGGCAGTCCCTGGGCGGCCAGCAGCTCCGAATGGAACTCCAGCTTTCCCGTCGGCGTGCCGAACTCGGGACCGGGCTGCGGGCGCGGCAGGCGCACCGGCCCGCCCGCCAGCAGGGCGGCATGGTCGACCGCCACGTCGCGGATGACGAGGTCGACGAGCTCCGCGTGGTCGAGGCTGAAGGGCGCCTGGTCGAGCCCCATTCGGCGCGCCAGCTCGACCGCGAGCCGGGCGTTCGAGCGCGACTGCCCGACCGGCGGCACGACGGCCGTGCCGTACTGGGCGTAGCTCGCCCCGTAGCCGGCATAGATGTCCTCGGTCTCCAGGAAGGTGGTCGAGGGCAGGACGATGTCGGCGTAGCGCGCGGTGTCGGTCAGGAACGGCCCGTGGACGACCGTGAACAGGTCCTCGCGCTCCAGCCCCTTGCGCACGCGGCCGCTGTCGGGGCAGGTGACGGCGGGATTGTTGGCCGCGATGAACAGCGCCTTGATCGGCGGGTCGTCCATCTCCAGCAGCACCCGGCCGAGCCGAGCCAGGGGCACCGAGCGCGGCGGGGGCGCGCCGGTCGGATTGCGCAGCGCGCCCAGGTCGAGGCCGCTGCGCGGGCTCATCGCCATCATCGCGCCGGCGCCCGGCCGGCCATAGGCGCCGACCACGCCCGGCAGCAGCGCCACCGCCCGGACCGCGGAGCCGCCGTGGCGGGTGCGCGACATGCCGGTGCCGATGCGGATGAACGGGGCCTTGGCGTCCGCGATCAGGGACGCCAGCCGCTCGATGTCGGCGGCCGGGATGCCGGCCGACGCCTCGACCGCCGCCGGCGAGAAGCGGGGCAGGGTCTCGGCCTCCAGCCGGTCGAAGCCGTGGGCGTTCCGCTCCAGCCAGGCGCGGTCGCAGCGCCCGTCGCGCACCAGGACATGCATCACGCCGAGCGCCAGGGCCGCGTCCGTGCCGACCGGGATGCCCAGGTGCCAGTCCGCCTGCTGGGCGGTGCGGTTGCGCCGCGGGTCGACGACGACGAGACGCGCGCCCCTGCGCCGCGCCTCCTGGACGATGCGCCAGAAATGCACGTTGGTGGTGACGAGATCCGAGCTCCAGGCGATGACGAGGTCGGCGTCGCGGGCGGTCTCCGGGTCGGTGCCGGGCATGTCGCCGGCCACCGCCTCCCAGGCGAGGTTCGCGCAGCTGTCGCACACCGTGGCGCTGTCGACATGGGTCGAGCCCAGCGCCGCGAAGACGCCGTTCAGGAGGTTGCGGTTGACCTTGCCCTGGTGCCCGCCATAGGCGTAGCCCATCAGCGCGGTCGAGCCCCAGCGGCTGCGGATCTCGCGCCAGCGGGTCGTGATCTCCTCCAGCGCCTCGTCCCAGTCCATCGGCTCGAACGCGCCGGCCCCCTTGGCGCCGGTGCGGCGCAGCGGCGTGGTCAGGCGCTCGGGCGACTGCACGAGGTCGCCCTCCCGCGCGACCTTGGCGCAGACGAAGCCGGCGGTGAAGGAATGGTCGGGGTCTCCCTCCACCCTCAGGATGCGGCCGTCCGAGACGGTGACGTTGATCGAGCAGCCGTCCGGGCAGTCGTGTCCGCAGACGGTTCTGACGGTGCGGGGCTCGGTGCGCAGGGCGGCGGTCATGGCGGTCTACCTCGGAGTCGGGCAAGAAAAATGGGGACGCGGTAGAGTGGACCGCGACCGGCCGCCCGGACAGGGCCATTTTCGCCGACCCGGTGGTGCCAATTGGGGTGGCGGGTGGCGCCCGGTCAGGGATTGGCCTTGCGCTCCTCGGTGCCGAGCGCGTCGGCGAGGCGGGCGGCGGCGCTGCCCGGACGCAGGGGCCGCTGCTGGCTCTCGTGCGGCGCCCAGCCCGCCATCCACAGGATCTGGAACGTCGCGGCGACCCGCCCGTCCGGCTCGGCATAAAGCTCCGCGTAGCGCTCGGCCGCGCGCAGGAACAGGGCGCGCCGCGTCGGCGTGCGCGGCCGGCCCAGCCCGGCATTCGTCTCGCCCATGCCGCGCAGGTCCGCCATCAGCCGGAACGCGTTCTCGTAGGTGACGGTGATCGTGTCGCCGTCGACGACGGGCAGGGCGAAGCCGGCGCGCTGGAGCAGCGCGCCTGCGTCCCGGATCTCCGCGAAGGGGGAAATGCGCGCGCTGACGCCGCCCGACAGCTCCATCTCCGCGTCCATCATGCAGCGGCGCAGCTCGAACAGCGTCTCTCCGCCCAGCATCGAGCCGATGAAGAACCCGTCCGGCTTCAACGCGCGGCGGAGCTGGAGCAGCGCGCCCGGCAGGTCGTTGACCCAGTGGAGAGACAGGTTGCTGACCACGAGGTCGAAGCTCGCCTCGGGGAAGGGCAGGAACTCCTCGTCGGCGACGGCGCGCAGCAGGCCCGGCGGGCCGGCGCGGGCGGCCATCGCCTCGGACAGGTCGCAGCCGACGACGGTCCGGATGCCCTTGCGCCCGTCCGCCAGCAGGCGCGCGACCTCTCCCTGGTGCATGCCGAGGTCGAGCGCGGAGGGGAAGTCCCGCCTCACGTCGTCCAGGCGCTCGACGAGCCGCTCGGCCGTCTCCTCGAACAGGAAGCGGAAGCTCTCGAAGCGGGGGGCGGCGCGGTCCCGGTGCCGGCGGACCGCCGCCCGGTCGAACACGTTCATGACGTCCGGATCTGGCATGGTCGACAATATGGCGACCGGCGCCGCCCCGCGCCAGCCCGCCACGCGGCACGGCACCGTTGACGCGCACCGCGCGCCGGGCCATGGTCGCGTCGTGGTTGCCATGGCATTGCATCTTCCGATCCTGCGGCGCGTGCTGGTCGTCGCGACAGACCTGCTGCTGCCGCCGCGCTGCCTCGGATGCGGGGAGCGCGTCGCCGCGCAAGCGGCTTTGTGCGCGGATTGCTGGGGGAAGCTGGACTTCCTGGCCCCGCCATGGTGCGCCGCCTGCGGCCGCCCGTTCGAGCTGGCGTCGGACGCCTCATCGGACGCCGCGGTGTGCGCCGCCTGCGCCGCCCGGCCGCCGCGCCATGGCCGGTCGCGCAGCGCGCTCGCCTATGACGACGGCAGCCGGGGCTTGATCCTGCGCTTCAAGCATGGCGACCAGACCCATGCCGCCCGGGCGTACGGCGCCTGGATGGCGCGTGCCGGGGCGGAGTTGCTGGGCGATGCCGACCTGCTGGTGCCGGTGCCGCTCCACCGCTGGCGGCTGTTCGCGC
>NZ_DASYHS010000087.1:0-7415 GCF_035998295.1 Arenibaculum sp.
GTGGTCATGGCGGGGGGCCCAACACCCGATCCCATCCCGAACTCGGCCGTGAAATCCCCCAGCGCCGATGGTACTGCGTCTCAAGACGTGGGAGAGTAGGTCGCCGCCAGGCCTGCTGGCCGCAGCTCGTCACAGCTTCAAGACACGTCCACGAACCCTCTCCCGGTGCCTCGCACCCGATCCCTTGACGCGGGGTGGAGCAGCCCGGTAGCTCGTCAGGCTCATAACCTGAAGGTCGTAGGTTCAAATCCTACCCCCGCAACCAGATCAGACGCCGCCAACCCAGCAGGGTGGCGGCGTTTTTCGTTTTAGGGGCTCGTAGGGTCGAAAACGCGCCTGGGAAATCAAACGGCGGAACCCGGGGTGCCGATCAGGTTGATCTGGCCGCTCATCAGGATCTGTTCGAGAGGGGCGGGGTGGCCGAGCAGATACCCCTGTGCTTCGTCGCATCCTTCCGTCGTGAGGAGGGAGAGCTGGCCCTGCGTCTCGATGCCTTCGGCCAGGACGGGGATGTTCAGGCTCTTGCCGAGCGCCAGCACCGCGCGGATGATCGCCTTCGCCTGCGGGCTGTGTTCCACCTCGTTCATGAACGAGCGGTCGAGCTTGATCTTGTCGAAGGGGAACGAGCGCAGCGTGTCGAGTGAGGAATAGCCGGTCCCGAAGTCATCGAGGGCGATGGTGACGCCCAGCGCCTTGATCCGCTGCAAGGTGTGCAGCGAGCGTGCCTTGTCGGCGATGATCGTGGACTCCGTCAGTTCCAGCTCCAACCGGTCCGGCGGCAATCCCGTCTCGCTCAGCACCTCCGAGATCAGCTTGGGCAGATCGGCATGGACGAACTGCACCGGGGAGAGGTTTACCGCAACCTTGTGCGGAGGCTCCCAGGATGCGGCCTTGGCGCACGCCGTTCTCAATACCCATTCGCCGATCTGCAGGATCAGGCCGTTCTCCTCGGCCAGCGGGATGAACTCCGAGGGCGAGATGAAGCCGAGCCGGGGGTGCTTCCAGCGCAGCAGGGCTTCATACCCGCGGACATGGCCGGTCGAGATGGACTTCTGAACCTGGTAGTGGACGTCCAGGAGCCCGTTCTCCAGCGCGTCGCGCAATTCGCTCGCGAGCTGCCTGCGGGCCCTGACCGTTTCGTCCATCGCCCGGTCGTAGAAGCAGATCGTCTTGATCAGGTTCGCCTTGGCCCGGTGCATGGCGAGATCGGCATTGTTGATCAGCATTCTCGCGTCGCCGGCATCGTCGGGATAGATGGCGACGCCGATGCTGGCTTCCGGCACGAGCTCGTAGCCGCCCAGCCCGATGGGCATGGACAGCGCCGCTTCGAGCCGGGACAGGAAATCGACGAGGTCGGCCTGGCCGTGCATGCGGTGGACGGCGGCAAACTCGTCGCCGCCGAGCCTCGCGGCGAACTCGCCCTCGCGCAGAAGGCCGGCCATGCGCCGAGCCAGGACCTTCAGCACCTCGTCCCCGGCGCCGTGGCCGTGCAGATCGTTGACCTCCTTGAAGCGGTCGAGGTCGATGCTGATCAGCGCGACCTTGCCTCCCGTCTCGCCGGCAAGATCGATCTCGCGGTCGAGCCGGCCGGTGAAGCTCGCCCTGTTGGGCAGGCCGGTCAGGCTGTCGCTCATGGCCATGTGATGCAGGCGCCTGAAGGATTCCATGCGCACGCTGTCGTCGATGACGTAGCTGGAAAGCCCGGCGCCGACGATGATCAACGCCACGCAGGCGACGGCGAAGGCCAGCGTCTGCAAGGCGGCGGGGTTGGAGAAGGAACCTTCGATCAGCATCGGTGAAACCCGGAACGCCGTCATTCCGGTGAAATGCAGGCTGACGATGGCCAGGACCAGCACGGCGGTCGCGATGTACTTGTCGCCCCAAAAGGCGCGGCGCATGCCGAAATGCAGCGCCAGGGCGGAGAGCACGACGGAGAGGACGATGGACGCCGCCAGATAGGGCATGTCCCAGGCGACGATCCCCTGCACGCGATAGGCCAGCATGCCGGTGTAGTGCATGGCGACGATCGCCAGGCCGACGATACCGCCTCCGACGGCCGGGGCCAGCCGCGACAGACCGCTGGCCGCGACGACGAAGCCGAGGGCGCTCCCCGCCATGGCAATGAGCAGGGACACGATCGTCATGACGGGGTCGAAGCCGATCGGAACGCCGGGATCGTAGGCGAGCATGGCGATGAAGTGGGTGCACCAGATCGATGATCCGGCCGCTACGGCGGTCAGGAAATACCAACCGGCTCTCTGTAATCCCGTCGTGCTGCTCGCCCGGTGAAACAGACGGATGATGACCCACGAGCCGGCGACGCAAACGAGTGCCGCAACGATCACCAGCCAGATGTCGTGTTTGTCTGTTATACAGCCAAGTACTGTCATCATCGTCGGATAGCTCTCGAGAACTTCGCGCCAATATACGATTGGCGTTTCTAACCGCAGATTTATACTAAGGTTGCTAAAAACCGATTAACCAACACCGGCTGCAATCTTCGGATTGCGGTCGCGAATGGGCACGCGTCCCCCCGGGCGCGCGCGTGCTTCGTCTCGATCCCGCCGCCTACGCGATCGACACGGCGACGCCGAGACCCCGCGCCTTCGCCTCGGCCAGGCAGTGGGCAGCGCAGGCCAAGTCCTGCGCGGCGATGCCGAGCGAGCGGTAGAGCGTGACCTGTTCCCCGCTTTCCCGGCCGGGCCTGGACCCGGACAGCACCTCGCCGATCTCGGCGCGCACGTGTTCGCGCGTGATGCGGCCGCTCCCGATCGCCCCGATCACCTCGCCCGCCTGGGCGAAGGTGGAGGGGCGGTAGTCGACGAAGAGCGCCGCGCGGGCGACGAGCTCCTCGTCGATCTCGCGCTTCGACGGGATGGAGGCGCCGACGACGTTGAGATGCGTTCCCGGCGCGATCCAGTCGCCGAACAGGACCGGCTCGGCCGCGGCGGTCACCGTGCACACGATGTCCGCTCCGGCCACCGCGTCCCGCACGTCGGTTCCCGCCGTGACCGTCGGGCCGGGATGGCGCCGGCGGGCGCGGTCGGCGAAGGCTTCGGCCTTCTCCATCCGCCTGCCCGCGACCCGCACTTCGCGGATCGGCCGCACGGCCAGCATGGCGTCCAGGTGATGCTCGGCCTGCTCGCCCGTGCCGACGATCGCGAGCACGCCGGCATCGGCCCGGGCGAGCGCGCGCGTCGCGACCGCGCTCGCCGCCGCGGTGCGTATGGCCGTCAGCAGGTCCGCGTTCATGATGGCCGTCGCGGCGCCGTGCTCCGCCTCGAAGAGCACGACCGCGCCCTGGTGCGAGGAACGGCCGGCTGCGGGGTTGCCGGGGAACAGGCTGACGAGCTTGATGCCGTAGCAGGCGGGTTCGCTCATCGCGCCGGGCATGATGCCCATCCGGTTCGGGCCGCCGACCTCCATGATCGAGCGCAGGGGCAAGGTGGCCTTGCCCGCCGAGACGGCGACCATGGCCCTCTCCACCACCTCGATCGCTGTCGCCATCGGCAGCAGCGCCGTCACGTCGGCGTTCGACAGCACGATCATCGGGCACGCACCTCGCCGTCGCCCCAGCGTTCTCCCCGGCCTTCCAGGCCGAGCTGCTCCTCGAGCAGGGCGGTGTAGAGGGCGGGCCTCGCCACGTAGGGGAAATGTCCGCCGCTCTCGAAGCGATAGGCGACGGCGGGACGGAGCCGGGCGCGCACGGCGTCGCGCATCGCCGGTGGGATCAGCGGGTCGTCCGCCGCCTCCACGGTCGCGATCCGCTCGCGCGGGAGGTCGAGGGCCGGCAGCTCCGGCGCCCGCTTGAGCG
This sequence comes from Arenibaculum sp., assembly GCF_035998295.1. Classification (NCBI taxonomy): domain Bacteria; kingdom Pseudomonadati; phylum Pseudomonadota; class Alphaproteobacteria; order Rhodospirillales; family Azospirillaceae; genus Arenibaculum; species Arenibaculum sp. The sequence continues at coordinate 3,815 of NZ_DASYHS010000087.1, forward strand.
CGTTGAGCCGGGTCCGCAGTTCGGGCTCGGGAATGCGCCCGTCGACCTCAGCGAGCAGCAGTTCGACCAAGTCGGCCTGCTCGGGATGGGACGCCGCCCAGGCATTCAGGCCTTTGGCGAAGCCCGCGCGCAGCTCCCCGATCGGGCCGTGGTCGAGGTCGGAGCTGTAGGGCGGGCGCGTCGCGATCTCGCCCGCGGAGGCGAGCGTGTTGGCCGCGATCAGCCGCTCCACGATGCCGGGACGCCCGGCCGCGAAATACTGGGCGAGGTAGCCGCCGAGCGAGGAGCCGAGCACGGCCGCACGCGCGATGCCCAGTTCGCCGCACAGCGCCGCCAGGTCGTCCGACCATTCGGCGACGCCGCCGTCCCGGGGATAGCTGACGGCGACGATGCGCGCGCGGTCCCGCAGCGCCTCGATCTGCTGCCAGAAGATGTCGGCGCGGCCGAGCGTGCCGGGAAGCAGCAGCAGGACGGGGCCGCGGTCGCCGGCCTCCACCACGCCCCAGTCGCGGCCGCCGATCGTCCGGCGCCGTTCCGGATGCGCGGCGGCGAAGCGGTCCCGGTCGGCGATCAGGGCGTTCGTCATGGGAAGGGGTTCTCCATCTTCGGCCAGTAGTCCGGCGCGCGCCGGGTATAGGGGATGTTGGCGTAGTCGGGCGTGATCGCGCCAGGCGTCGCAACGTGGATCACCTCCGACGCGATCGGCGCGAAGCCGGCATGGAAATGCTGGGAGGACTTCACGCACACGATCCGCTTCGACGACAGGTCGATGCCGAGGCCGGTGAAGGCCTCGGGATGGAAGGTCTGCGTCCGCTTGTCGTTGATCACGATGTCGATCCCGTCCGCCTCGACCCAGGCCGTCCCGCCCAGGGGGGCGGCCAGCGAGCCGAAGCGCTGGGTGAGGCCGTCGGCGAGCTTCCTCACGGTCACCGCGATGTCGAGCGGGCGGCCGGACATCGGCCCGCATTTGCCGCCCAGGCGCAGGTTCAGCCGCGCCCCTTCGCCGGCCTCCCGGCAGATCCGCAGCGCGATCGGGTCCCAGTAGACGCCGGTCGCGACCCCGGTGATGCCGCGCTCGAGGATCGCCTCCAGCAGGAAGGTCGCGTCGCTCGGCGCGCCGCCGCCGGCGTTGTCGGAGACGTCGGCCAGGACCACCGGCCCGCCCGTCGCGGCCAGCGCCCGGTCGAGGGCGCCGGAGATGTCGGGGTAGGGCCGCATGATCGCGTGGCGCAGGGAGAACAGCTTCTCGCCCAGCTCGCGCGCCAGCCGTTCGGCGAGCGCCGGGTCGCCGTCGGTGATGGCGAGCGCGCGGGCGCCGACGCGCGGATGGTCGCCCCAGGGAAAGCCGTGGGCCAGCGACAGCGACAGGACGCCGGGCTCGCCTTCGCGCGCCGACATCTCGTCGACCAGGCCGCGCATCGGCGCATAGGGCGTGTGCATGGCGCAGATCATGCGGCAGTCCCAGTCGCGCATCACCGGCCTGGTCCGGCCCTCCGCCGCGTCGGCCGCGAGCCGGAAGAGGTCCTGCGCGCGTTCCGGGATGTCGACATGCGGGTATTCCTTGTACGCGACCAGCAGCGTGGCACCGTCGAGCATCGCCTGCGTCAGGTGGCAATGCGGGTCCAGCAGGCCGCCGATCACCGCCCGCGGGCCGGCGATGCGCCGGCAATGGGCGATCAGGTCCCCCTCGCAGTCCTCGTAGCCGTCGGCGATCATCGCGCCGTGCAGCGACAGGAGCACGACGTCGACCGGCATGGCGGCGGCGAGGTCGCGCAGGATCTCGTCCCGGAACGCCTCGTAGACCGCGCGCACGGTCGGGCCGGCGGGCTGCGCGTGCGCGGTCAGGCTCTCGTGGATCGTCCAGCCGCGCGTCTCGGCCGCCTCGCGCCAGATGTGCAGCGGGGCCGACCAGTACTCGACCGGCCCGCGCGTGGCGTCGCCATGCGCCACCACGCCCTCCTCGAAGCCGAGGCGGCCGGTCGGCAGCGGGGAGAAGGAGTTGGTTTCCGTGCTGAGGCTCGCGAGAAAGACCTTCATGAAAGGATTTCGTCCTGTTTCGCCGTTGCGACCTCGTCCGCGCCGGCCAGGCGCATGGCGACCTGCGCCACGAGGTGGATCATGATGAGCGTGAAGGCGACCGGCACGGCGGCCGTGAACCAGGCCATGGAGATCCCGATCATCTCCCCCTTGCGCTCCATGCTGCGGGCGAGGAAGCCGCGCGCCAGGCTGAAATTCGGTCCGAAGAGCGAGTAGTATAGGATCGGGAGGGCGAAGACCGCGACGCCGGCCGACCGGACCAGGGCCAGCGCCTTCCCGGCGCCGCCCAGAACCGACTGCATGCCCGGGAACAGGTTCGGGTCCGAGCGCTCATGGAAGGCGACCGACGCGCCGAGCATGCCGGCCCACACCATCGCGCGCCGGGCCAGCTCCTCGGTCCAGACCGGCGGCGCGTCGAAGACGTAGCGGGCGACCACCTGGTAGGCGGCGGCCAGCACCATCACCAGCACCGCCGCCACCGCGCCCCAGAGCGCGGCCCGGTTGAGGACCGACGAGAGCCGGGCCAGGAGGATCGCCAGCCTGCGCACCGGGCTATTCGCCCTTGGCCTTGCGCCACATGTCGATCTGCTCCGCCGTCAGCAGGCCGCTGTCGTAGGCGGGGGCGGACGCCTCCAGGAACGCGGCGCGCGCCTCCGGGGTCAGCTTCGTGACCCGCACCCCGGCCTGCTCCAGCCGGTCGTAGACCGAGGCCTGCCGGGCGAGCCAGTCGCGGTTGGCCGCGTTCGCGGCATCCGCGGCGGCATCGACGGTAGCGCGCTCCTCCTCCGAGAGGCCCTGGTACCAGTCCTCGGAGACGATGGCGACGCGCAGCGAGGGCGAGACCTCGGCGTCGGTGAAGTATTTCAGGAAATCGGTGTGGCCGAACAGGAGGGGGACGACCGGCGGGTTGATGTAGCCGTCGGCGACGCCGGTCTGCAGCGCGTTCGGCACCTCCGCCCAGCTCACGATCGTGCCGGTGGCGCCCCAGGCCTGGAACAGCGCGATCTGGCTCTCGTCGAGGGCGCGCATGCGCAGGCCGGCCATGTCCTCGACCGTCTCCACGGGCTTCTTGGCGTTGAAGATGCCCGAGCCCTGGCCGACCGTGTTGACCGCGAGCACCCGCACGCCCTGCGGCGTGACCTTCTCGTTGATCTTCTCCAGCATGCCGCCGTCGTACAGCGCGCGGTCCACCTCCTCCATGCTCTCGAAGAAGTAGGGCAGGCGCAGCCCGTAGATCAGGCTGTCGAGCGAGCCGGTGATGTTGAGCGGCGACATCGAGACTTCCAGCAGCCCCTGGCTCACCTGGTCGAACAGCTCGTCGTCGCCGCCGAGCGCGCCGCGCTGGTACTCCTCGGCCGGCATGCCGTTGGCGTTCAGGTGCTCGACGAAGGCATTCGCCCAGACATAGCTGCCCGATCCCTCCAGGTCCGGCGGGCTGTCGAGCGCCACCTTCACCTGGGCCGCCGCCGGGCCGGCGGCGAATGTCGCGGCCAGGGCCGCCACGACTGCCAGTTCGAGTGCCTTCATGGTCCTAAACCTCCTGTTGGATGGTCAGCTTCCCGCG
>NZ_DASYHS010000109.1:0-19037 GCF_035998295.1 Arenibaculum sp.
CCGTCCTGACCCGGCGGGGTTCGATGGGGACCGGGGTGAACGCCATGATCTGGGCTCCTTGCCGGGGGCGGCTATTTGCGGCGCAGCGCGGCCTGGAGGGCGCGGCGCCGGCGGCGGTTGAGGACGGGGGTGGCCGGGGCAGTGGCCGGGGCGGCGGCGGGGACCGGAACCGGGACCGGGGGCCGCTCGGCCAGGTCCAGGAGCAGGGCGGCGGACAGGTCGTCGGGTTCGTCCTGCGCGTCGGCGAAAGCCGGCAGGCGGGCGTTGGCGCGGTTCCTCATGGGATGGAGGTGCATCAGGCGGTCGATGGCGCGCGCGGCGTTGGCGAGCTGGTCCAGCTCGAACGCGCGCTCGACCAGGCGGATCAGCCAGCCCTCCAGGCGGTCGAACATCGCGGCATGGGCGGCCGCGCGCAGGGCCTTCAGTTCATCGACCCGCCGGCGCACGGTCTCGTTGGCCATCAGCTCCGAGCCGCGCTCGCGCGAGGATTTCGGCGCGTAGCCGGCCATGCGCGCGGCGGCGGCATAGGACGTGCCCTCCGCGACGAAAGTGCAGAACAGGTCCTGGCGGGAGTTGAGCGACGCTTCGGCGACCATGGCGCATGCACCTTTCTAGGTAAACATACCCCAATATAGGAACTTAATAGGAACAACGTCAAGTGGCACTGCAATTGCAGGACCGGAAGGTCCGAGACCTCGCCACCACCACGACGGATCGATGCTCCGCATCCCGACGCTCGCCATCGCTGCCCTGCTCGCCGCCGCCGGCCCCGCCGGCGCGACCGGCACAGGCACGGCCACGGGCACGCTCCAGCTCAAGGGCGCGGTGTTCAAGAACTGCTCGATCGCGATCCAGGAGGCGGCGGCGACGCTGGACATCGTCGGCGGCGAGACCGCGCGCCAGGTCGCGACCGTGTCGGAGCGGTGCAACAGCAAGCTCGGCTACGAGATCACCATCGTGTCGAGCAACTCCGGCGTGATGCGGGCCGACGGCGCCACCGCCGCCTATACCCTCGTCTATGACGGCCAGGTCAGGTCCCTGGGCACGCCGTGGACGATCACGCGCGGCGACAGAAGCAACAAGGCGACCACCGCGGTCGTCGGGGTGACCCTGCCATCGACGCCGAACGCGGTCGCCGGCACCTATACCGACACGGTGACGATACAGATCGCCCCGAAGTGAGCGGCCGGCCGCCCGGCCGAAACTGCCGCCCCCCCAGCAAGAACTTCCCCCCGGGTCGGCAGAATTTTCCGGCCACGCTCCCGGCGTCCCGAAACCCCCTCCCGACATTTCCCTAAAATTTGGCGGAATTCCTGGAGTTCGCGGTCCCGGCACGGGCCGGCCGGCAGTTGGCATCGCGCTTGCCAATGAGAAAGGCAGAACGGACGCCCCGGGCGCCGACCCAGCCAGAAAGGACCACCGCCATGTTCCGCACCCTGACCATCGCCGCCGCCGCCACCGCCACCCTGATGTTCGCCGGCGCCACCCAGGCCTCGACCTCCGGGACGATCCAGCTCAAGGGCTCGGTCGCGAAGGCCTGCACGGTCAGCGTCAGCGACATCAACACGACGCTGGACATCAGCGGCGGCGAGAGCTCGCGCTCGGTCGGGACGGTGGTCGAGAACTGCAACAGCGGCGCCGGCTACGACATCACCATCACCTCGTCCAACGCCGGCGCGCTGCGCTCGGGCAACGAGGCGGTCAACTACACGCTGGTCTACGACAACCAGAGCCAGACCCTCGGCTCGCCCTGGACCCTGACCCGCAGCGGCGCCCAGTTCAACAAGCAGGTCACGGTCGGCGTCAGCATCCCCGCCAAGCCGAACGCCGTCGCCGGCACCTACACCGACACCCTGACCATCCAGATCGCCGCCAAGTGAGCGGCAGGCCGGATCGCCGCCGAGCGCATGCAAGGCAGCGCCCCGACACCGCCGCCGACGCCGCCGACGCCGCCGCCGCCGACGCCGAGGTCGTTGAGTCATGGTTAAGGAATTTTCGGTATTCCTTCAGGCCGAGAGTTCTCATCGGGACGGTCCGAACCATGTCTTGCCGAAACCTGCTGGCCGCGCTCGCGGCGGTGACGGGGCTGCTGCTGGCATCCGCGGAGCCGGCGGCCGCGTTCCGCCTGGTGCCCATCGAGATGGAGTTCGCCCCGACCGGGCGGGGCGCCACCCAGGTGTTCCGGGTCGAGAACGACCGGAACGAGCCCGCCGCGATCGAGGTCCGGATGATGGCGCGGGCGATGGAGGCGGACGGCGCCGACCGGCTGGCGCCGGCGGACGAGGAGTTCGTCGTCTTTCCCGAGCAGATCGTCCTGATGCCCGGCGAGAGCCAGAGCGTGCGCGTCCAGTATGTCGGCAAGCCGGCGCTGGAGGCGGAACGGGCGTACCGGCTGATCGCGGAGCAACTGCCGATCGATCTCGGCGGCGGCGGCGCGCAGGGCGGCCAAGTGCGGCTGCTGGTGCGCTACGTCGCCTCGGTCTACGTGATGCCCGACGGCGCGCGGCCGGAGGTGCGGGTGACCGGCGCCGGCGCCGTGACCGAGGGCGGGCAGCGCCTCGTCGAGCTGACGGTGGAGAACGCCGGCACGTCGCACCAGATCCTGGCCGGACCCCGGCTCACGCTGTCGGGCCCCGGCGGCGCGATCACGCTGGAAGGCGACGCCGTCGCGGCGCTGAGCGGGGAGAACGTGCTCGCCGGCACGCGCCGCCGGTTCCTGCTGCCCTGGCCGCCCGATTTGGGCGAAGGCCCCGTCACCGCGTCGCTGACCCTCGCGCAATGACTCTGCGCCGGCCGGTGGCCGGAAGTGCGGGGACCCGGCGCCGGCCGGTGGCCGGAAGTGCGGGGATCATGCCGCGGCTCGCGGGCGCGCTCGCGGTCGGGCTGGCGGTGGGCACGGCGTGCGGGCCGCTGCACGCGCAGACGCAGCAGGACATCTTCCGCCAGGTCTTCGGCGCCAAGGCCCGCCCGGCCACCCGCCAGCTCGACCTGCCGGTCGTCCTGGACGGCCGGGAGGCCGGGGCCGTGCGCGCCGAGATCGGCCCGGGGCCGGACGACGCAGCACTCGACCTCGCCATGCTCGCGGACCTGCTCGACGCGCATCTCCAGCCGGACGCCGTGCGCGCGCTGCGGGATCTGGGCGCCGGTTCCGCGCCGCGGGATCTGGGCGCCGGTTCCGGCCTGACGCCCGCCGGCGAGGTCGCGGTCGACGGCATGGCGGTCGAGGTCGACCAGGCGACCTTGGCGCTGCGCGTCACCACCGCGCCGACCCTGCGCCGCACCGTCGTGCTCGACCTGGCGCCGCAGCCGGGCCTCACCGATCCCGGCGAGCTTCTGGCCCCCGCCTTCGTCAGCGCCTATGCCAATCTGCGCTTCTCGCAGGCGTGGCACGACCTCGCCGGGGAGAGCCGGGGCAACGGCCGCCAGCCCCTCGGCGGCTCGGTCGACGCCGCCTTCAACCTGTACGGCTGGGTCGCGGAGGCCGAGGCGTTCTACCGCGAGGACGGCGAGGCCGTCTGGCAGCGCGGCGACATGCGCCTGCTGCGCGACTTCCCGGACCACAGGCTGCGGGTGGCGGCCGGCGACATCGGCTATCCGCTGGCGGGCTTCCAGGCCGGGCGGCCGCTCGGCGGGCTGGCGGTGGCCAGCAACTTCCTCCTGCGCCCTTACGAGACCTTCACCCCCTCGGGCCAGCAGGCGTTCGTCCTGGACCAGCCCTCGCTGGTCGAGGTCGAGGTCAACGGCCGGCCGACGCGGGTCTTCCGCCTGGCGCCGGGGTCATACGACCTGCGCAACCTGCCGGGCACGGCCGGGACCAACGACGTCACGGTCAGGATCACCGACCCGTCCGGGCGCGAGGAGGTGATCGCCTTCCCGTTCTTCTTCGACAACCGGCTGCTGGCGCCGGGGGTCCACGAGTTCGCCTATGCGGCCGGGCTGCCGTCGCGCGTGGACGGCGAGCGCTACCGCTACGACGAGGAGCTGGCGACGCTCACGGCGCTGCACCGGGCCGGGCTCAGCGAGCAGCTCACCGTCGGCGCCAACCTCCAGGCCGACCGCCGGCAGTGGCTGGTCGGGGGCGAGGTGCTGTTCGCCACGCCACTCGGCACGTTCGGCCTCGAGCCGTCGGCCAGCGGCGTCGAGGGGGCGGACACCGGCTACGCGGCGGCGCTGCGCTTTCGCGACTACCGCAGCGGCGGCGAGATCTGGCAACGCCGGAGCGTCACCGCCCAGGCGATCTGGCGCAGCGAGGACTTCGCCGCGCTGGGGACGACCCGCCCGAACAACCCCGTGTCCTGGGACCTCGCCGCGCGGATCGGCCAGCCGGTCACGACGTCGACGTCGCTGACGCTGGGCACGCGCTACCAGGTCGGGCGCGGCGCGACCGGGGATGCCGCGAGCGCGGAGCTCGGCATGCGGACGAGGGTCGCCCGCGGCCTCTATTTCGACGTCAGCGCCGAGCACCTGCGCAACGCCGACGGCACGCGCGAGACCGTCGGCTATGCGAGCCTGCGCTTCACCTTCGCCGACGGGCGGCACGCCGCCGGGGCGAGCTACGACACCGCCAGCAAGGAGCGCCGCCTGGAGTGGCGCTACCAGGACGCGCAGCCGGTCGACGCCCTCAGCGTGTCGGCCGACGTCGCCCGCGACCCGAGCGGCGACAGCCTGACCGGTGCTGCCGCCTACGTGCATCCGCGCTTCTCCGCCTCGCTGCGCCACGACCGGGTCGAGCGGCCGTCGTCCTCCATCACGGGCGGGGCGGCGGGCGGCGGGCGCAGCGGCATGGACAGCCGCAGCTCCGCCAGCTTCGCGACCGCGCTCGCCTTCGCCGACGGGCATCTCGCGGTGTCGCGGCCGATCACCGACAGCTTCGCGATCGTCGTGCCGCACCGGCGCATCGCCGACCGGGAGGTCGGCGTCGACCGGTTCGGCGACAGCTACGTCGCGCGGACGGACCTGCTCGGCCCCGCGGTGGTGCCGAGCCTGTCGTCGCACCGGCTGCGCCCGATGACGATCGAGGTGCCGGACGCGCCGGCCGGCTACGACCTCGGCGAGGACCGGCCGACCCTGCTGCCGAGCTACCGCAGCGGCACGGTCGTGCCGGTGGGGACCGACGGCGTCGCCAGCGTGGCCGGCGTGCTGCAGGGCCCGGACGGAGCACCACTCGGCCTGCAGGCGGGCGTGCTGGAGGGCCCGGACGGCGCGCAGACCACGTTCTTCACCAACCGCACGGGCCGGTTCCGCATCGACGGCGTCTCGCCGGGCGCGTGGCGGCTGGTGCTGACGACGATGGAGGCGGCCCCGGTGGCGGTGAGCGTGCCGGCCGACGCCGACGGGACGATCGACCTGGGCGTGGTGGTGCCCCGATGAGCGTCCGGCACGCATCTCTCCTTGCGGGACTGCTGGCCGGGCTGGCGGGGGCGGCCATCCTCGCTCCCGCGCAGGGCGAGGCGGCGGCCTGCCGGCTGCGGTTCGAGAGCGTGAACCAGGTCCAGTTCCCCCGCCAGTACGACCCGTTCGACAACGGCAAGCCGTCGACCCGGTTCGAGATCGCCGTCGCCAGGGACGGCGCGGGCTGCGACTTCGCGGTCGGCGCCGATTCCGGCCAGCAGCCCGCGGGCATGCGGCGGATGGCGTCGGGGGACGGCACGCTCGCCTACATGCTCTACACCGGCGCCAATCGGTCGCGGCCGCTGCTGGACGCGTCGGGCGGCGGCACGGAGACCCTGCTGACGGGGCGGTTCAACGGCAACAAGGACACGGACGAGCTGGATTTCCACGGCGAGATCCCCGACGGCCAGGTCGTGTCCGCCGGCCGCTATGCCGACATGGTCACCTTCATCCTGTACGAGCTGGAGGGCGGCATCCCCGGCGCCGTCCTCGACACGCGCATGATCCGCGTCGAGGCGGTGGCGGCGCCGGTCGCGAGCTTCGAGGTGGTCGTGGACGGGGCGCGGCGCAAGCTCCAGGGCACGGTCGGCAAGCTCGACTTCGGCGAGCTGGAGACCGGGGAGCGGCTGGGCTTCGACCTGGAGGCGACCGGCAACCTCGGCTACGAGATCGAGATCGAGTCGGAGAACGGCGGCCAGTTCGTCGGCCAGGGCGAAGCGAAGGATTCCGTCGTGCCCTACGTCATCGTCATCGACGGCAGGGTGCTGCAGCTCGGCCAGCGCGCCCGCGTGCCGGTCGAGGCCGCGACCACGAACCGGCGCTCCCTCAACCAGCACCGGATCGAGATCGAGATCGGCGACACGGCGGGAGCCGTGGCCGGAAAGTACCGCGACGACCTGACGCTGACCGTGACGGCCCAATAGACGATGGCCCAGTAGAACGGAGGAGACCGAGCATGCGCCCCACCCTCGCCTTCCTGGCCGTGCTGCCCTTCGCGGGCTTCGGCCCGTCCGTCCTCGCGCCGGCGCCGGCGCTCGCGGACAGCGGCCGCATCCGGCTGGTCGCCTTCGTCCAGCAGAACTGCTCGGTCGCGATCGAGGACCACCGCACGCTGCTCGACCTGGCGGGCGGGGTGCGCACGACCACGGTGGCGGCGATCGAGGAAAGCTGCAACGCGCCGACCGGCTATACGATGACGCTGTCCTCGCGCAACGGCGGCAGGCTGGTCGGCGAGCGCGGCGGCAGCATCCCCTACACGCTGCTGTACGAGGGTGCGGGGACGGACGGGAGCGGCGGGCTGACCGTCTCGCGCAGCCTGCCCGGGACGGCGCGCCACGAGCTGGCGGTGCGCGCGGGCGACGGGGACGAGGCGATCGCGGACGCCTATGACGACGTCGTCACGGTCACGATCGAGGCGAAGTAGGAGGGGGCGGCCCTCGATCCGGTACGGGCTGCCGCGCCTGTCCCGCCCCTATCAACGCCAGCTTGGTGTATGGCGGCGGATCAATCACCAGGACGAAGCTTGCCGATTGCGCGGAAATGTTCGCGCATCCTCGACAGCTCTCCGTAAGAACCCTCGATCGCCGCAACATCGTGCTCGTCCGGATCGACGGCGCCCCAGTTCAGATGAATCCCATGCCGGCGTGCGACGAGAGTAAAGAACACCTTCTGTGACCTGCCATTGCCTTCGCGGAATGGATGAACCTCATTCAAGGCGACGTAGGCGTCGGCCATGCCGTCCAGCACGTTGGAGAACGGCGCTCGTCCGAGGTGCCGCAGCGAGCCTTCAGCCCGGCAAGCGCCCTTTCGCCTTCGATCCCGATGCGGTCAGGGGCGCAGAAATCCGACTTCCCTTTGAAGTTCTCCTTCGAAATGAAAACGGACCGGTACTCGCCTGCCCAATCGTAAACATCGCGAAACAGCGCCTTGCGGACCGTCCGCCAAGCGGGCATCGATACCTGAAGAGGACGCCTCGCGACACGATAGCCCTCTAAAAGCTCTGCCGCCGACGCCTCCACGATCTCGTATTCGGCTCGTGCCAACACGTCCGCGTCGGTGATGCCGAGCTTGTTCCTGAGAACGAAGGTGTCCGGGATGAGATAGGGATCAGCCATTCCTCTTCCAGCGACCAAGCACCCGTTCCTTGAACGTGCGGGCGCTGATCTCGCCGGAAGCGTAGCTGTCGCGCAGATGTTCGTATTCGGGCGTCGGGCGAAGTCCCTCGAACGCGGAGATCGCCGCGATCTGGCCGACCTCCTCGCGGCGTGCCGCGATCTCGAGGCGGCCAATCGCCGGACGCCTCATGGCCCCGTCGAGGCGGAGTTCTGCTCGGTAACTGGCGTACTTGCCCACGTGGATCTCCCGGCCCCTGAAGGCACCATCCGATTATCAGATGGTTGCCGGCATGGCGCAATACCAGCTAGGGCTTGTTTCCGGTGACCGGCCAGGCATGGTTGAGGGGGCCGTGGCCGGTGCCGTAGCCGGGGGCGGTGAGGATGGCGCGCTCGACATAGGTGCGCGCACGGACGACCGCCGCGCGCAGGTCCAGGCCCTGGGCGATGCCGGCCGCGAGCGCGGAGGCGAGCGTGCAGCCGGTGCCGTGGGTGTGGACGGTGTCGATGCGCGCGGAGGTGAAGGTCTCCTCCCCGTCGGCGGTCAGCAGCAGGTCGGTCACCGTGGCGCCCTCGACATGCCCGCCCTTCAGCAGCACCGCGCGCGGGCCGAAGGTCAGCAGCTTCGCCGCGGCGCGGCGCATCCCGTCCAGGTCGCGCACCGGCATCCCCGTCAGGGCCTCGGCCTCCGGCGCGTTCGGCGTCACGACATGGGCCCGCGGCAGCAGCCGGGTCTCCAGCGCCCGGGCGGCCGTCTCCTGGAGCAGGCGGTCGCCGCCCTTGGCGACCATCACGGGATCGACCACGACCGGCACCTGGGGATAGTCGACCAGCACGCCCACGATCGCCTCGATCACCTCGGCGCTGTTCAGCATGCCGGTCTTCACCGCGTCGGCGCCGATGTCGTCGAGCATCAGGCGCATCTGCCGGACCACGAAGTCCGGCGGCACCGGCAGGATGCCGAAGACGCCGCGGGTGTTCTGGGCGGTCAGCGCCGTGATCGCCGTGGCCGCGTAGCCGCCGAGTGCCGTGACCGCCTTGATGTCGGCCTGGATGCCGGCCCCGCCGCTGCTGTCCGAGCCGGCGGCGATCAGCACGCGGCCCTTCATGGCGCCGACCCCGAACCGGCCGCCTCGCTCTCGATCGCGGCCGCGATCTCGGCGACGACCGCCTCGACCAGGGCGCCGTCGTCGCCCTCGGCCATGACCCGGATCAGCGGCTCGGTCCCGGACTTGCGGATCAGCAGCCGCCCGGCAGCACCCAGGCGGCTCTCGGCGTCGCGGATCGTCCGCTTGACCGCCACCGCGTCGAGCGGCTGGCCGCCGGCGAAGCGGACGTTGCGCAGGAGCTGGGGCACCGGCTCGAAGATGCGGCACACCTCGCTGGCGGGCCGGCCGCTCTGCTGGACCACGGCCAGGACCTGGAGGGCGGCGATCAGGCCGTCGCCGGTGGTGGCGTAGTCGCCGAGCACGATGTGCCCGGACTGCTCGCCGCCGACGTTGAAGCCGTGGCCGCGCATGTGCTCGACGACGTAGCGGTCGCCGACGGGGGTGCGGGCCAGCGCCAGGCCGATCCCGCCGAGGAAGCGTTCCAGCCCGAGATTGGACATCACGGTCGCGACGACGCCGCCGCCGCGCAGCCGGCCGTCCGCCGCCCAGGAGCGCCCGACCAGCGCCATCAGCTGGTCGCCGTCGACCTGGCGGCCGGCCTCGTCGACGAGGATCACCCGGTCGGCGTCGCCGTCGAGCGCCACGCCGATATGGCAGCCCTCGTGCACCACCAGCTCCTGCAGGGCGGCGGGCGAGGTAGCACCACAGCCCTGGTTGATGTTCAGACCATTGGGCTGGACGCCCGCCGTCACCACCTCGGCGCCCAGCTCCCACAGCACGGTCGGGGCGACCTTGTAGGCGGCGCCGTTCGCACAGTCGACCGCGATCTTCAGCCCGTCGAGCCGCAGGCCGCGCGGGAAGGTCGCCTTGGCCGCCTCGATGTAGCGCCCGCTGGCGTCGTCGAGGCGCCGGGCGCGGCCGAGCCCGGCGGCGGACGCGAGGTCGGGCCCGAAGGGCAGCGCCATGCGCGCCTCGATCGCCGCCTCGACCGCGTCCGACAGCTTGTAGCCGTCGGGGCCGAACAGCTTGATGCCGTTGTCCTGGAACGGGTTGTGGGAGGCGGAGATCACGACGCCGAGATCTGCGCGCAGGCTGCGGGTCAGCATCGCGACGGCCGGGGTCGGCATCGGGCCGACCAGGACCACGTCCATCCCCATGGAGGTGAAGCCCGCGGTCAGCGCCGGCTCCAGCATGTAGCCCGACAGCCGCGTGTCCTTGCCGATCACCGCGAGGTGCCGGTGGTCGCCGCGCCGGAACTGCGCCGCCGTGGCCATGGCCACCTTCAAGGCCGTCTCCGCGGTCATGGGCTCCGTGTTGGCGGTCCCCCTGATCCCGTCGGTCCCGAACAGCTTGCGCGTCATCTCGCCCCTCGTCTCGCTCCGGTGGCCGTTGCCGTTATAGCAGATCACCCGCCATACGGAACCGGGTTGGCCCGGCCTACGCCGCCTCGATCGCCGACCAGACGGCACGCGCCTGGACGGTCTCGGCGACGTCGTGGACGCGCAGGATCGCAGCACCCTGCCGCACCGCCGCCAGCCCGGCGGCCAGGGAACCCGCGAGGCGTCCGGTCGGTTCCTCGCCGCGGCCGAGCCTTGCGATGAACCCCTTGCGCGACACGCCGACCAGGATCGGTACGCCCAGGCCGTGGAACAGCGCGGTCGAGGCAAGCAGGTCGAGGTTGTGCGCGACCGTCTTGCCGAAGCCGATGCCGGGGTCGACCGCGAGGTCGGCCGGGGGGATGTTCGCGGCCAAGCAGGCGTCGAGGCGCGCCTCCAGCCATTCGAAGACGTCGAGCGGCGCATCGTCGTAGACGGGATCCTGCTGCATCGTCCGCGGCTCGCCGCGCATGTGCATCAGCACCACGGGCACGCCGGCCCGGCGCACGACGCCGAGGCTGGCGGGATCGCCGGCCAGCGCGGTGACGTCGTTGACGATCCGCGCCCCCGCCGCCACCGCCGCCGCCATCACCGCGGCGTGGCGCGTGTCCACCGACACCAGGGCCCCGCGCTCGGCGAAATGGCGGATCACCGGGACCACGCGCCGGCTCTCCTCGTCCGGGTCGACCGGCTCGGCGCCCGGACGGGTCGATTCGCCGCCGACGTCCAGGAGGTCGGCCCCCGCCTCCAGCAGCGCCGCGCCATGGGCAATGGCCGCGTCCCGGGCGAGGAACCGGCCGCCGTCGGAAAAGCTGTCCGGCGTCGCGTTGACGATGCCCATGACCGCCGCCCGGCCGGGCGCCAGCCCCGCGAAGGCGGGCCGCGGCCGCACCAGCGGGTCGAGCGACGCTTCGAGGCCGCGGGTGCGCGCCCAGGCGAGGACGTCCGCCGGGGCCGCGACGGCGCGCGCCGCCGCGGCGCCTTGTGCCGGGCGGAGCGCCGCCTCGACGGCGGGGCCTTGGCGGAGCGCCGCCTCGACGGCGGCGAAGGCGAGCGGGCCGCCGGCCAGCGGCAGGGCGCTTCCGGCCTCGACCGCGCGGCGCGCGGCGGCGCCGGACAGGATCGCGACCGGGCGCAGGAACAGCCGCGCGCCTTCGCCGGGTTCCGGCAAGCAAAAGCCCCGGAGCGATCCGGGGCTTGCCGCCGGCTCCGCGGAGGGAGCCGTCATGGTGCCGTCCCCCCGCTCAGGTGCCGGGCTGGGGCTCGGGCTCGAAGCCGCCGGTGTCCTTGCCGGTGGTCGGGACCGACGCCCGGCGGCCGGCCGCGGGCGGCTTCGGCTGGGGCGGGCTGTCGGCCTTGTCGGTGCGCACGATCGGCTCGCCCCGCAGCAGGGCGTTGATCTCGTCGCCGGACAGGGTCTCGTACTCGAGCAGGCCCTTGGCCAGCGTGTGGAGCTGGTCGATGTTCTCGCTCAAGATCCTGCGCGCGGTGGTGTAGGCGTCGTCCACGACCCGGCGGACCTCCTCGTCGACGGTGCGCGCCGTCGCGTCGGACATGTTCTTGTGCTGGGTTACGGAATGGCCGAGGAACACCTCCTGGCTCGGCTCGCCGTACATCAGGGGGCCGAGCTTCTCGCTCATGCCCCACTCCGCCACCATCCGGCGCGAGATGTCGGTCGCCATCTTGATGTCCGAGGAGGCGCCGGTCGTGACCCGGTCCACGCCGAAGATCAGCTCCTCGGCGACCCGGCCGCCCATCGCCACCGCGAGGTCGGCGACCAGCTTGGCCTTGCTGAGCGAGATGCGGTCGCCCTCGGGCAGGCGCATCACCATGCCGAGCGCGCGGCCGCGCGGGATGATCGTCGCCTTGTGGACGGGATCGCTGTCCTTCATGTGGACCGCGACGATCGCGTGCCCGCCCTCGTGGTAGGCGGTCAGGCGCTTCTCGTCCTCGGTCATGACCATGGAGCGGCGCTCCGCCCCCATCATCACCTTGTCCTTGGCGCCCTCGAACTCGGCCATGCCGACGACGCGCTTGCCCATGCGGGCGGCGAGCAGGGCCGCCTCGTTGACGAGGTTGGCGAGGTCGGCGCCCGAGAAGCCCGGGGTGCCGCGCGCGATGATGCGCGGGTTGACGTCGGGCGCCAGCGGCACCTTGCGCATATGGACCTTGAGGATCTTCTCGCGGCCCAGCACGTCCGGGTTCGGCACGACGACCTGGCGGTCGAAGCGGCCGGGACGCAGCAGCGCCGGGTCGAGCACGTCGGGGCGGTTGGTCGCGGCGATCAGGATCACGCCCTCGTTCGCCTCGAAGCCGTCCATCTCGACCAGGAGCTGGTTCAGCGTCTGCTCGCGCTCGTCGTTGCCGCCGCCGAGGCCCGCGCCGCGATGCCGGCCGACGGCGTCGATCTCGTCGATGAAGATGATGCAGGGCGCGTTCTTCTTGCCCTGCTCGAACATGTCGCGCACCCGCGACGCGCCGACGCCGACGAACATCTCGACGAAGTCGGAGCCCGAGATGGTGAAGAACGGGACGTTCGCCTCGCCCGCGACCGCGCGCGCGGTCAGGGTCTTGCCGGTGCCCGGCGGGCCGACCAGGAGCACGCCCTTCGGGATCTTGCCGCCGAGGCGCTGGAACTTCTGGGGGTCCTTCAGGAACTCGACGATCTCCTCGAGCTCCTGCTTGGCCTCGTCGATGCCCGCGACGTCGTCGAAGGTGACGCGCCCGACCTTCTCGGTCAGCAGGCGGGCCCGCGACTTGCCGAAGCCCATCGCCTTGCCGCCGCCGGACTGCATCTGGCGCATGAAGAAGATCCAGACGCCGATCAGGAGCAGCATCGGGAACCAGGACAGCAGCACGCTGAACAGCGACGGGACGTTGCTGTCGTCCGGCATGGCGCTGATCTTGACGTTGTTGTCGGCGAGCCGGCTGACCACGTCCGCGTCGGGCGGCGCGTAGGTGCTGAAGGAACGGCCGTCGACGAAATGCCCGCTGATCTGGTTGCCCTTGATCGTGACGTCGGAAACCTGCCCACGCTCGGCCTCGGCGAGGAACTCGCTGAACGCGACGGTGGACTGCGGCGTGCGGGTGGATGAGCTTTGGAACAGGTTGAACAGGGCCACGAGCAGCAGCCCGATGATGATCCAGAGCGCCAGATTCTTACCGAAGTTGTTCACGGTCCATGCCTTTCGTCGAAACGCCCCTCGCACCGCTTGGCCCACCGAGCCGGCACGTCGGGCGCCACGCCTCGACCATTCAGGAATTCCACAAGAGTAGATAATGCCGAGCCGCGTTCAAACAACTGGGAAAGAGGCACCACCGATCGACCGGGGCGGCGCGAATGCGATCGCGATGCCCGTATCGCCGGCCCGATCACCGGCCGGATCGCCGGGCGGAAGCGGGCCGCAGCCGAGGATCGGCGCCGAGACCAGCTCGTCGCCGCGCCAGATCGCCGGTGTTCCCAGAGCCACGGCATGGGGCATCCGCTCCTTCACGAGATCGCGCCGGCGCGCCGGCAGGGCCCGCCAGCCGGCATCGCCGAGGCGGGCGAGCACGAGACCCTCGCATCCGCCGGCGGGGACCGTCACGGAGAAACGCCCGTCCCAGAGCGCGGTTTCACCGGGCATCGGCGTTAGCCGTTGAGAGACGGCTTCGGGCTCCCGGCACACCAGCACCCGGCCGCGCCAGTCCCGGACGAGGCAGCCGGCGGCCGTCCGCGCCTTCGCGGGGCCGTCGAGGAGTGCCGCGCGCAGCCGCTCCAGGCGGTCGAGCCTGATCGGGCGGCCCGAGCCGCCGACCGCCCCGAGGACGCCGGCCAGCGCCCGCAGCGCGACCTCCTCCGCGGCCCGGCCGAGAGAGTCGCGCTCCAGGAGCGCCCAGCCTTCCGGCCGCAGCACGGCCGCCTCGGCCAGCAGCCCGGCCGCGGCGCGCTCCAGGGCCGAGCGCGCCCGCGCGCAGCGCCGGGCGGTCGCGGACAGCGCTTCCGGGCCCAGGCCCTCCCGGCGCAGCAGCCCGGCCGCCGCGCGCAGGCGGGCGCGGGCGAATCGGGCGGAACCGTTCGACGGGTCCTCGATCCAGGGCAGGCCGCGGGCCTCCAGCGTCGCGCGCAGGCGCGCGCCCGGGACGCCGAGAAGGGGGCGCAGCAGCCGGCAGGCGCCCAGCTCGCGCACGGGCGCGATGCCGGCGAGGCCGTCGACGCCGCTGCCGCGCGCCAGCCGCAGCAGCACGGTCTCCGCCTGGTCGTCGAGGTGGTGGCCGAGCAGGACGTGGAGGATGCCCTCGGCGCGGCAGCGCGCCTCGATCAGGCGGTAGCGGGCCTCGCGCGCGGCCTCCTGTATCCCCGTGCCCGGCTTGGGCCCGGACCATTCGAGGACCGCATGCGCGACGCCCAGGGCCGCCAGCCCGGCGCCGACGGCGCGCGCCTCCGCGGCGCTGTCCGGGCGCAGCCCGTGGTCGACCGTCAGCGCGAGCACGTCGCCGCCGCGGGCGCGCGCCCAGTCGCGCGCGAGCAGGCACAGCGCCATGCTGTCGGCCCCACCCGAGACGGCGACCGCCAGGCGGGGCCGCGGCTCGAACGGGCCGAGCCGGGCCAGCAGGCGCGCGAACTCGCCCTCACCGATCGGAGGGTGGCCGGGGGGATCGGGGTCGGGGGAAGCCGCCGTCACTCAGCCGCAGCCCAGGCGGCCGCGCTCCTGGTCGGCCCGGCGCTTTATGATGGCGCTGGCGTCCGGGAACTCCTGGTCGAGCTGGGCGAGGGTCAGGCAGGCGTCGTCGCGCTGGTTCATCGCGGCCAGCGACATGCCGAGCTTCAGCAGGTTGTCGGGCGCCTTGGAGCCCTTGGGGTTCTTCTGGTAGCCCTCGGCGAAGGCGACCGCGGCCTCCCGGTACTTCTGGCGCACGTAATAGGTCTCGGCCAGCCAGTACTGGGCGTTCGAGGCGAGCGCGTGGTCGGGATGGCCGGAGATGAACTGCTGGAGTGCGGCTTCCGCCTGGGGGTAGTCGGCGTTGCGCAGCAGGCCGAAGGCGTGGTCGTACTGTTCCTGGGCGCTGCCGGTCGGCAGCGAGCCGCCCGCCGCGGCCGTCTGCGTGCCGGCGGCCTGGGTCTGGTTCCCCTGGTTCTGGCCCGCGCCGTTCGCGGACGAGGCGGCCTGCTGGTTCGGACGGGGCGCCTGCCCGGAGGGCTGGGCGGCGCCGGTGTCGGTGCCGGCATTCCCGCCCGACAGCCGGGACTCGATCTCGGAGAGGCGGTAGTCGAGGTCGGACTGCAGCGTGTCCAGGCGCTCGCGCGCCTGCGCTACGCCGTAGGCGGTCTCCTCGTATTTGCCGGTCAGGACCTGGAGCTCGCGCTCGATGCGCGTCAGGCGGACCTCGAAGTCGGCGGCGAGGCTGGACGGCACCCCTCCCGCGGCGGGTGCGGCCTGGCCGGTCAGCGGCGCGGGCGCGCCGCCGCCGCGATAGACCTGGCGGTTCAGGGTGTCGACGTCCGTCTCCAGCCGGTTGATGCGGTTCATCAGGCTCTGGAGGTCCTGGGCGCCGGCCACGCCGGGAAGCGCGGCCCCGGCCACGGCGCAGGCCACCGCCAGAGCCGCGGCCAAGCCCCTGGCGGTCCTGGATACAGGGCTGCGGCGCGCGGGGTGCGGGTTGGAGGCAATCTCGGTCATGGCGTCATCAATCCGTCTAGCGCGACCGCCGGTCCCGCCGGGGGATTGCCCGCTGGGGGATTGCGGCCGCCCACACCCCGGAGGATGCGAGCGAAAACCAGGCAAAAGTAAGGCGCCACACCCGGGCCGGCCGAAGCCGGAGGGAGCGGCGCCTCTTCTCGTCGCCCTGCAGGCGCGAACGGCGCGCGCAGGGCCGGTCCGGAACCGTCGATCTGCTGACGGCGGAGCCGTCGGATCAGTTGACGGCGGAGCCGTCGGGTCAGTTGACCGCGGTCACGCCGCGACGGTTCTGCGCCCAGGCGGCCTCGCTGGAGCCGAGGACGGCCGGACGCTCCTTGCCGTAGCTGACGGTCGAGACGCGGTTCGCGTCGACGCCGCGCGCGACCAGGTAGTTCTTCACCGCGTTGGCGCGGCGCTCACCCAGCGCGAGGTTGTACTCGCGGGTGCCGCGCTCGTCGGCATGGCCTTCGACCGTGACGGTGACGCCGCGGTACTGGTTCAGCCAGCCTGCCTGCCGGTCGAGCGTGGCCCGCGCCTCGGGCGACAGGTCGAACTGGTCGAAACCGAAGAACACGCGGTCGCCGACATTGACGACCAGATCTTCCTGGGAACCCGGCGTCGGGCCGGCATTGACCGCACCCTGCGCGGTCGAGGCGCCGCCGGTCGGCTGGACCGTGCCCGTCTCGGTCGGCGCCGTCTCGCAAGCCGCGAGCAACGCCACTGCGGCCACCAGGCCCAGAACTTTCAAACGCATTTTAAAGACCCCCTACAGCGACATACGTTGTTTTGCACGCAGCAAACATTGCCAGGAACGCTTCTCTACCGCTTCGCGCCGTTTGCTTCCGGTCTTTCCCGCCTGTATTTCCACGTCCTACGTGCGGTGGGCAAAGTAATGTGGTGCCGCTAGGGAATCAAGGGCGACCAAGCGGGGTCCGATGCGTCCAACGGCGTGAAAACCTCGCGTTCGTTGAAACCGGTGAGGTCGATGCTGTAGAGCCGCGCAACGCGCGCGCGCCCACCTTCGCCGGACGCCCTCTCCTTGAAGTACATCAGCACCCGTCCATTGGGCGCCCAGGTCGGCCCTTCGACGTGGAAAGCCTCGGTCAGCAGGCGTTCGCCCTTCCCGTCCGGCCGGATCACGCCGATGTAGAAGCGGCCCTGGTGGATGCGGGTGAAGGCGATCAGGTCGCCGCGCGGAGACCACACGGGGTTGGCGTAGCGGCCCTCGCCGAAGGTAATGCGCTGCACGTTTCCGCCCGAAGCGTCCATTACGTAGAGCTGCTGGGAGCCGCCGCGGTCCGACTCGAACACGATGCGCGCGCCGTCGGGCGAGTACGAGGGCGCGGTGTCGATGGCCGGGCTGTCGGTGAGCCGCTGGGTGCGGCGCGTGCGCAGGTCCATCGCATGGATGTCGGTGTTGCCGCTGGACGCCAGCGACATCACGACCTTGTTGCCGTCCGGCGAGAAGCGCGGCGCGAAGCTCATGCCCGGGAAGTCGCCCAGCACTTCCTGGCGGCCGGTGTCGATGTTGAACAGGTACACCCGCGGCCGCTTGTTGTGGAAGCTGAGGAAGGTGATCTCCTGCGTGCTCGGCGAGAAGCGCGGGGTCAGCACCAGGGTGTTGCCGTCGGTCAGGAACTTATGGTTCTCGCCGTCCTGGTCCATGATGGCGAGCCGCTTCTTGCGGTCGTTCGCCGGGCCGGTCTCGGAGACGTAGACGATCCGGGTGTCGAAATACCCGTCCTCGCCGGTGATCCGCTTGTAGATCGCGTCGGAGACGATGTGCGCCATCCGCCGCCAGTTCTCCGGCACCGTGGTGTAGCCGACGCCGGTGAGCTGCTGCTCGGCGAAGACGTCCCACAGCCGGAACTCGACGCGCAGGCGCCCGTCCGGCTGGACCTCGACCTTGCCGCTGACCAGTGCTTGCGCCTTCAGCACCCGCCAGTCCGCGAAGCGCGGCTGGACCTGGAGCGAGGCGGCGTCCTGGATGAAGGCGGTCTTGTCGATCGGCCGGAACAGGCCCGAGCGTTCCAGGTTGGCGGCGATCACCTGCGAGACGTCGCGGCCGATCTGGGCTTCGTTCGCGCTGCGGCCGACGAAGTCGGTGACGGCGATCGGCATCGGCTCCACCGAGCCGCTGGTGATGTCGATGCGCAGTTCCGCGAGCGCGGGCGCGGCGCCGGCGAGAACCACGGCGAAGAAGGCCAGGATCGCGCGGCAGGCCAGCCGGTGCAGGATCCCGATTGAAGCGGACGTGGTCAAAGCAAGGCCTCTGGCGTGTGGAACGTTGATCCGGACATACGATAGTTGCAATCGTGTCGCCACTGTGGCGGTGGCTGGCGGCGGTGTTGGGTTGGGGGCGTTCTGCCCTCACCCTCCCAACCTCCGGTTGGGCCCCTCCCTCTCCTGTTGCACGGGAGAGGGGAAATTCCGGCCCTACAGGACGTCGCGGGGGCTGAAGACGAACACCGTGTCGCGCCAGGTGTCGTAGCGGTCGGGCGGCAGTTCCAGCGGGTTGCAGCGCGGGTTGCGCACGGCGCGCAGCGCGCCTTCGGCGACCGTGCGGAACACCCGGTCCGAGCGCATGCGCGCGGCGTCCACGATCTCGGCCGACTCGACGGTCCGGTCCTGCCCGATGCGGACCCGGATCTCGACCACGATGTCGCGGACGTTGGGCAGGCCCGGATCGACCAGCCAGCAGCCGCTGACCTGGCGGCGGACCGCGTCCATCTCGCTGATGGACAGACGGTCCGACAGACGCGGCGCGGCGCTGTTGGACGGCGTATCGGGCGCGTCCGCGACCTCGGTCTCGGGAGCCTCCTCCGGCGCCGGCGGGTCCTCGCGCTTGGTCAGGTCCTTCAGCAGGTTCTGGAACTGCGGCTTCTCCGGCTCCTTCTTGGGTTCCGGCTTGGGCGGCTCGGGCTTGGCCGGTTCGGGCTTGGCCGGTTCGGGCTTCTTGGGCTCCGGCTTCGGCGGCTGGGGCTTCGGCTTCGGCGGCTCGACCTTCGGCGGTTCCGGCTTGGGAGGCTCGGGCTTGGCGGGCTCCGCCTTGGGGAGCTCGGGCTTGGCGGGTTCGGGCTTGGCCGGCTCCGGCTTGGGGGGTTCGGGCTTCGGCTGCTGGGCCGGCGGCGGGGGCGTCGGCGGCTCGGGCACGCGCGGGGCCTGGGCGAGCTGGGTCGGCGGCTCGGGCGTGCGCGGCGTCGGGACCGGCGGCGGCTCGGGTGTGGCGGCGGCCGGCGGCGGGGTCGCGGCCGGCGGGGCCGGCCGGGCGGCGGGCCGGGGCGGCGGGGTCGGCGCCGGCTGCGCCTCGTCGATCCGGGTGTTCGTGATCTCGCCGATGTCGACGATGTCGACCGGGATCGGCTGCGCCGGCATCACGAGGGCCGTCGG
>NZ_DASYHS010000139.1:0-6659 GCF_035998295.1 Arenibaculum sp.
CGCCGGGTCGTCCAGGCGCGCCGCGAAGTCGCGGACCAGGGCGTCCTCGTCGCGCTTCCAGATCCGGACCCGGTCGATCAGGCCGTCGAAGGCGTACTGGCTCGCCAGCGTCCAGTTGCCGATGACCACGCCCGCCGCGCCTACAGGGGCGAGGCCCGAGCGGTAGTCGCTGCGCACGGCGACGAGTTCGTCGTCGACGAAGAGCCTGCACCGGGTGATCCCGTCATGGTGCAGGACGATCTTGCACCACCTGTCGGTGGGAACGGTGCGTACCGCGCCGCCCGGACCGTGCAGCCTGGACGACACCGCGTTCCAGGCCGGAGCGGGGGCGCCGTCGACGGTCGAGAACACGCTTGCGACCAGCGTGTCGTCGCCGTCCACATAGAAGGCGAAGCTGCCGTCGCCCTCGACGACGTTCCTCCGGCCGGCCGAGGGGCGCAGGAGGACGACCGCCTCGACCGCGAGGGCATCAAGCCTGTGCCAGGCGGGCCGGGGCGCGATCCGGACGGCCGCATCGGCATTGGTGAAATCGAGCGCGCCGGAACCCGGCGACCGGCCGTCGGAATGGTGGAGGAGGTCGACGACGCGGCCGTGATGGCCGTAGGTAGAGGCGTCGACCGCCGGCGGCGCATGGATGAAGTCCTGGTCGAGAATGAGCTTGAGCACGTACCGGCCCTCCCACCCGTTCGACCAAGGCTAGCATTCGGACCGCACCCGCACGAGGCGGCCGCTCGCGGAGCGACGCCACCTCGACCATTGGCCGCGGTCCCCCTTTCGGGAGTGCCGCACGCCGGGTCGCGGAGCCTCCAAGGCCGCAGGCATCGTCAGGTCGCGCAGCCAGCGGCCGAACGGGTTCGACGGGGCCTTGCCGCCGGCGTTCCGGCGCGACCAGGCGACGATCCTCTCGACCCGGTCCCGCCGCGCTCCAGCCCGTCCAGCGCCTCCCTCACCGAGTGATAGGCCAGGACCGACGGTCCGCTTCCGCCCGGCACGGCGAGGTTCGTCATGAACTGCTGGGCGGTGGACCGTTCCAGCACGCTGACCTTGCGGTCCTGCAGGTCCCCGGTCCCGTAGTTCCGTGCCGACTCGATGCCCGAGGACAGCGAAGCCCTGACGAGGCCGATGTAGCCGCCGACCGGCTGTCCGGGCGGCGCCTGGCGCGGCGGGCGAGCCTCGGCCTGACGGAGGTGACGCGCAACGTGCCGACCTTCGTCTTCCTGTTCTATCTCGCCTTCGCGATCCCGGTGGAGTTCGAGCTGGGCGGCACGGTCTACCCGTTCCCGTCCTGACTGAAGGCGTCCCTCGCCCTCTCCATCGCGGTCGTCGGCTTCGTGTCCGACAACCTGTCGGCGGCGCTGCCGTTCCTGCCGAGCTGGACCGCCTACCTGCTCGTCACCATCAGGCCTCCAGCACCGCCTCGGTTATCGCCGCCGTCGGCCGGACGGAGCTGATGGTCTGGATCCATCTCTACGCGATCGCCTGGTTCTTCCTGTTCCGCGTGCCGCTCAGCCTGCTGACGGACCGCATCAAGGTCGGCATGCGCCGCCGGCTCGCGGCCGGCGTGCCGCCGATCCTGAAGCCTGCCCGCCGGGCCGCGGGCCCGGCGGCGTCCGCGCTCACAGCCGGACGCGCCGCTCGTAGAGGTCGGGCAGGTCGTTCTCGATCAGCACCACGTCGTCGCGCGCCGCGTTGGCGTCCAGCCAGCGCTTGGCCTCCGCGAAGCTGGGGAAGCGGTGCAGGGCGCGGCCCTCGCGGCTGCCTTGCCCGAACCCGTCCAGGAAGCTCGGGATGCGCTCCGGGCCGATCACCAGCGCCAGGTCGACGACGTCGCCCGCCAGCTTGCCGATGCGCAGGTGCTCGGCCTCGTGGCGGGCGCCGAGCTCGACCATCCCCGGCGTGACGAGCACGCGCCGGCCGCCGCTGGCCGCGCCGAGGCGGTCGAGCAGGGCGAGCGCCGAGGCGAAGCCCACGGGATTGGAGTTGTAGGCGTCGTCGATCAGGGTCGGGCGTCCCTCGGCCCGGATCACCTGGAGCCGGTGCTGGACCTGCGGCGTCGAGCGCAGGGCGGCGGCGATGCTCTCCGCCGGCACGCCGAGCCGGCGTGCCAGCACGAAGGCGACCGCGACGTTGGCGCAGTGGTGCAGGCCGTAGAGGGGGGCGGCGAGGCGGTGGCTCTCGCCGCCGTGGCGCAGCGTCAGGGCGATGCCCTCGACCGTCTGCTCGGCGTCCGCGATCACGTAGGCGTCCGCGCCCGGCTCGGCGAGGCCGGCATCCGTGGCGACCAGGGTGAAGCTGCCCGGCGCCCCGGCGACGCGCGGGCCGTGGAAGCGCCGCTCGACCTGGTCGGCGTTGACGACGACGTGCCCGCCGCGCGCCAGCGCCGCGGTCGCGATCTCGAACTTGGCGTCGGCGACCGTCTCCAGGGAGCGGAACCGCTCGTAATGGGCGTCGCCGACGGCGGTGATCGCGGCCAGGTCGGGCGGGGCGAGGTCGCAGAGCCGCGCGATCGAGCCGGGGCCGTAGGCGCCCATCTCGGCGATGAAGAAGCGGTGCTGGGGCTTCAGCTGCTCGCGCACGATGCGCGCGATGCCGAGCGGGGTGTTGACGCTGCCCGGCGTCGCCAGCGTCGGCGCCACCGTGCTCAGCACATGGGCCAGGATCTGCTTGGTCGAGGTCTTCCCGTAGGAGCCGGTGATCGCGACCACGGTCGGCCGCAGTCGGGCCAGCGCGTCGCGCGCCTCGCGCAGGAAGCGCTCGTTGACGCGGCGCTCATGGGGGGCGAGCAGCCGGTTGGCGGCCGTCAGCAGCAGCGGCTGGACCTGGACCAGGACGATCCCCACCAGGGTCGCGGCGACCACGGCGACGGCACCACCCGGCGACCAGGCCGCCAGGACCACGGCGACGACGGCGGCGGCCACGATGCCGAGCGCCCAGGCCAGGCCCAGGATGCGGCGCGCGCGCAGCGTCAGCGCCAGCGGCTTCTTGCCGGTCTTGCGGGGATCGGCTTCGGCCGCGCCGAGGCCCGCGAGCGCCGCCGCGGCGGCCAGCAGCAGGGCCGCTAGCGCCCAGCCGCCGGCGAGCGCGCCGAGGACGAGGGCTGCGACGCCCGCGGCGGCCAGCGCCAGGCTCGCGCGGCGGTCGAAGGCGCGGCGGTCGCCCAGCCAGGCGGCGAAGCGCCGGTTGTCGTATTCCTCCTGCTGGAAGATGTGCAGGAAGGTCAGCAGCCTGCGGAGCGAGAAGAACCCGTAGGCGGCGAAGGCAGCCGCCGCGGCCGCGATGATGAGGATCGTCATGTCCGGGTCCCGGTCGCCGGTCCGCGGGCGGGGAGATGGCGTTCCAGGAACTGCTGCATGCGCATGTGAACCTGGTGCCGGCCCGAGGACAGGATCGTGTAGTGGTCGAAATTGGGCAGGATCGCCAGCTCGGCGCCGGGGATCAGCTCGGCGTAGCGGCGGCCGAACTCCGGCGGCGTCTGGTCGTCCCGCTCGCCGTAGACGAGGAGGACCGGCGCGCGGACCGACGGCGCGATCGTCGCCAGGTCCTCCGTCACCGTGCGGACCAGCACGGGGCGCAGGACGCCGGCGCGGCGGTAGTCCTCGCTGCCGAGCCGGTCGCGCATCCCCGCCGCGAAGCCGGTTCCGGCCACCGCGTCCAGGCGGGTGGCCGCGCGCAGCAGCAGGCGGGTCGCATGGGCCTTGAGGCGCCGGGGCAGCGGCCGATGCCGCTTCAGGCCGGCGCCGGCGACCAGGACGATCGCGTCGGCGAGGCCGGGATGGCGTGCCGCGACGCGCAGCGCGACGCGCCCGCCGAAGGAATGGCCGACCAGCACGACGCGCCGCGACGCCTCGCCCCGGAGCTGCCGGAGCCACTGCGCCAGCAGGTCGCCGTACTGCTCGGTCCCCCAGTCGGACGGCGGCGGCGGCGCCTCGCCGAAGCCCGGCATGTCCAGGAGGTGGTTGGTCGCGGCAGCCTCGAACGACCGCGCGAGCGACGCCATCGACGCGCGCGGCTGGCCCCAGCCGTGGAGCCAGACGAGGTGGAGCCGGTCGTCGCCCGAGGCGGGGCGGTGCGTCTCGGCGACCAGGGTGCCGCCCCCGGCCTCGAAGCGGACGGCGGCGGCAGGCGTCGGGTCAGCCGGCATCGGTCGCATGGCCATATACCGCGGCGACCGCCCGGCCTTCCTCGTGGGAGCGCAGCTTCGCCCAGAGCTGGGTCCCGAGGTCGTAGTGCCACCACTCATAGGCGTAGTTGGTGAAGCCCTCGGCGCGCATCGCGTGGTAGAGCAGGCGGCGGTTGCGCAACGCCGCCTCGCCGCTGGCCGCCAGCGCGGACGGGTTCTCGCGCGCCAGCGTCTCGAAATAGTCGGTCGCACTGACCGGCGAGCCGTCGTCGAAGACCGTGCCCATGAACAGCCAGTCGCCCGAGCCGCGCCGGCGCAGGGTCAGGTCGACGGCCCCACCGGTGGAATGGACCGGCCAGGTGCGCCAGTCCTCCGGGTCGAACTGGCGCGGGTCCGAGACGAAGGTGCGGGTGAAGGAGACCAGCTCCTCCTCCCCGGCATCGGGCATCAGCGCGCGGGCATGGTCCATGAAGTGGTCCCACAGCGCGCTCTGGACGCCGACGTCGCGGTGGACGTCGAGCACGAACAGCTCGACGCCATAGGGGGCCAGGCTGCGGTCGACCGCAGCCAGCGCGCGCGCCACGCCTTCGCGGCACAGGATGCGCCGGTCGCTCTTGAGCGCGCGCCGGTACGGCTCGTTCCAGCCGTCGTCGCGGGCATAGTAGCTCTCTCCTGCGAGGCCGAAGCCGGCGATGTCGACGAGGGGCTCGCGCGAGCGCGGGTCGTCGAAGTCGAACGGGGTCCGGCGGTAGTCGCTGGAATAGAGGGAGGGATCGATCGCGGGGATCGGGCGGGCGCGGAGGTCGTCGCTCGGAAGCATCTTCGTGTCGCTCGGGGCGCCGGAGGCGGGCGGGCGCATGATATTCGCCCGGCTCGGGGTGTTGCAAGCACGCCCGGGCCGCCGCCGCTCCGGTCCGATCTATGTCGCAAGATTTGCCTGCGACTTCCTTCGCCGTTCGTGGCACCCTCGCCGTTCTCACCGGCCGGCCGGAAGGGGCGGGGGTGTTTCGGGTGGCGATGCGCGTCGGAGGGCGTTGGCGCAATGAGTGGAAGAATGGTCGTGGCGGTGGTGTTCGGCGGTCCGTCGACCGAGCACGACGTCAGCGTCCTGACGGGGCTGCAGATCCTGGACGCGATCGACTCGTCACGGTACGACACGCTGCCGGTCTACGTGACCCTGGAGGGGCACTGGTACGTCGGCGACGCGTTGCGCAACCGCAAGAACTACATTCCCGACGAAGCGGTCCGCCGGACGCTGGACCGGGTGTTCCTGCCGATCGGCGGCACGCCCGAGGAGGCGGCCGACGGCCGCTGGCGCCTGGTGTCGAGCGCTCCGCGCTCGCTCCTCGGGCGCAAGTCCAGGACCTATCCCTTCGACCTCGTCGTCCCGGCGTTCCACGGGACCTTCGGCGAGGACGGCTCGTTCCAGGGGCTGCTGAACGCGGCCGGCGTGCCCTATGTCGGCTGCGACGTGCTGCCGGCGGCGCTGGCGATGAACAAGGCGGTCGCGAAGGCGGTGATCCGTTCCGTCGGCGTGCCCGTGGTGCCGGCGGTGGCGGTGCCGCGGCCGGCCGGCTCCGGCTTCGCCAGCCTCGCGGAGCTGGCGGCGCGCGTCGACATTCCGTTCCCGGTCTGCGTCAAGCCGTGCAACCTCGGCAGCAGCGTCGGCGTGTCCCAGGCGGGCGACCGGACGGAGCTGGAGGCGGCGCTGTCGACCGTGTTCAAGTTCGACACGGCGGCGCTGGTGGAGACCTTCGTGCGGAACCTCGTCGAGTACAACGTCTCCGTGACGAGGGCGTTCGGCGAGACGCGCGTCTCGGCGATCGAGCGCCCGATCCGCAAGGAGAAGCTCCTGGACTTCCGCGACAAGTATCTCTCCGGCGGGGATGCGGATTCCAAGATCGCGATCCCCTTTTCCGAGGGGATGGCCTCGGCGACGCGCGTCATCAACCCGCCCGAGCTGACGCCCGACCAGCAGGAGCGGATCCGGAACTGGGCCATGCGGGCGTTCGAGGCGCTGGATGCCCGCGGCACCGCCCGGATCGACTTCCTGTCCGACGCCGAGACGGGGGAGATCTGGCTGAACGAGGTGAACACGCTGCCCGGCTCGTTCGGCTATTACCTGTGGGAGAACGCGGACCCGCCGGTCAGCTTCACGGCGCTGCTGAACGCGCTGATGGACGAGGCGGTCGAAACCGCCCGCCAGCGGTCTCGGGTCGTCGACCCCGTCCAGGCCAATGCGAGCGTCTTCAAGCGGGCCTGAGCGGGGCAGGGGCGGGGTCGGGGCGGGGTGAGGGACGGGCGCGGTGCGTCGTCCCCGGACGGGCCTCACAAAACGCTTTACAAGGTAGCCCGGAAGCCCATATAAAGCCGGCCCACCCGGGACCCACGAAGTTCGGATCAAAGATCGAGAGGCTTAGGCCAGTATCGGTTTTCGAATTTCCAAGTAGTCTCGGTACGGTCTTCGTGTATTCGCAATCCATCAGCGAAGTCACGGCGGAAAAAAATGACGGTTCGGTGTTGACAGCGGATCGTCGGG
>NZ_DASYHS010000171.1:0-3615 GCF_035998295.1 Arenibaculum sp.
GTCGGCGCCGCGGCGGTAGGCGCCGATACGCACCAGCTCGCGCATGTCGTCGTAGACGGCCGCCAGCGCGCGCGCCTCGCTCAGCAGGCGGTATTCCGCGGCGGAGTGGCATCCCGGAAGGGTGCGCGACACGCTGCGCAGCACGTTCACGGCGGGATGGCGGCCCTGCTCGGCGATGCGCCGGTCGAGCACGAGATGGCCGTCGAGGATGCTGCGCACCGCGTCGGCCACCGGCTCGTCGTGGTCGTCGCCGTCGACCAGCACCGTGAAGATGCCGGTGATGTCGCCCTGGGCGCCGGTGCCCGGCCCGGCCCGCTCCAGCAGGCGCGGCAGTTCCGAGAACACGGTCGGCGGATAGCCCTTGGTCGTCGGCGGCTCGCCCGCGGCGAGGCCGATCTCGCGCTGGGCGGTCGCGAAGCGCGTCAGGCTGTCCATCATGCACAGGACGTGCAGGCCCCGGTCGCGGAACGCCTCGGCGACCGCGAGCGTCAGCCAGGCCGCCTGGCGGCGCATCAGCGGCGGCTCGTCCGAGGTCGCGACGACCACGACCGAGCGCGCGAGGCCGGCCTCGCCCAGGTCCTCCTGCAGGAACTCCCGGACCTCGCGGCCGCGCTCGCCGATCAGGCCGAGCACGACGACGTCGGCATCGGCATGGCGCGCCAGCATCGACAGCAGGGTCGACTTGCCGACGCCCGAGCCGGCGAAGATGCCCATGCGCTGGCCCCGGCAGACCGGCACGAAGCAGTCGACCGCCCGTATCCCCGTCTCCAGCCTGCGGCCGACGCGCCGGCGGCTGCACGCGGCCGGGGGCGCCGCCCGCAGGGGCCGTACCGCCTCGCCGCCGACGAGCGGGCCGCCGCCGTCGACCGGCCGGCCGAGCGCGTCGACGACCCGGCCGAGCCAGCCCGGGCCGGGGCGCAGCGCATCGCGCCCGGCCTCCAGCACGGCCGGGTTGCCTTCCGCCACCCCGTCCAGCGGGCCGAACGCCATCAGCAGCGAACGGCCGTCGCGAAAGCCGATCGTCTCGCACAGGACGCGTCCGCCCTGCACCGTCTCGGCCCAGCACCGGTCGCCGACGGCGAGCCGGCGCTGCAGCCCGTCGACCTCGACGGTCATGCCGGCGGCCGAGCGGATCTCGCCGCGCCACAGGGGGGCGGGCAACTCGTCCAGTCCGGCGATCAGGTCGGACAGCGCGCGATGCATCGGGGCGGCTCCGGCTTCTCGGGTGGTCACGGGTCGAGCGTAGCCGCGCGGCCTTAAATCCGGCTTTAAACCGGCTGCCGCATCGTCGCCCTTGCCGTGAACGCAACGGAGCTGGGGCACATGGACATCGCTGCGATCGAACTGTTCCGGGTCGCGGGCAGCCGCATGGAATACCTGGCCGAGCGCCACCGGGTCGTGGCGCAGAACGTCGTCAACGCGAACACGCCGGGCTACCGGGCGCGCGACCTCGTGCCGTTCGACGCCGTGATCGGCGGCATGCGCCCGGTGGCCCCGGCCCTGACCAGCGGCATGCACCTGACCGGTACCCGGCCGGCCGGTCCCGTCCGCGTCGACCGGCGCCCGGAGACCTGGGAGAGCAACCCCGACGGCAACGCCGTGTCGCTCGAGCAGGAGATGATCAAGGCGGCTGACACCCGCGAGGCCTACGGCCTCATCGCCGGCCTGTTCCAGAAGCACGTGGGCCTGCTGCGCATGGCGTGGAGCGGCCGGAACACCTGAACCCGGACCCGAAATCCCGGAGATACGTCATGACCGTCGATCCCCTGACCGCAACGATGCGCATCGCCGCCACGGGCCTGGAGGCCCAAGGGACGCGCCTGCGCGTGATCGCCGAGAACATCGCCAACGCCGATTCGACCGCGATCGTCCCCGGCGGCGATCCCTACCGGCGCAAGACCATCTCCTTCACCAACGCGCTCGACCGTTCGCTGGGCGCGGAGACGGTCGAGATCCGGCGCATCGGCCGCGACCGCGGCGACTTCGAGCTGGTCCACGACCCCTCCCACCCCGCCGCCGACGAGGACGGCTACGTCAAGCGGCCCAACGTCTCGACCCTGATCGAGATGATGGACATGCGCGAGGCGACGCGCTCCTTCGAGGCGAGCATGAACATGATCGAGCAGGCGCGCTCCATGATGGCGCGCACCGTCGACCTGCTGCGCGGCTGAGGAGGCGGGCCATGATCGACTTCTCCATCGGCAGGGTGGCTGCCGCCTACTCCTCCAACGGCCTCTCGGCCGCGCTGCCGGCGGCGCCGGTCGCGGCACCTGCGGTGGCCATGCCGCCCGACGGCAGCTTCGGCGCCTTCGTCGACGACCAGGTCGCGCGCGCCGTCGAGACGGTGCAGCGCAGCGAGCGGGTCTCGCTGGCCGCGGTCGCCGGGCACGCGAGCGCCCAGGATGTGGTGCATTCCGTGATCGCCGCCGAGATGACGATCCAGACCGTCGTCGCGATCCGGGACAAGATGGTCCAGGCCTACCAGGAAATCATGCGCATGCCGATCTGACGGCGGCGCCGGGAGGAGGATGCCAATGAACGAGGCGGACGTCCTGGAGGTCCTGCGCGACGGCATCTGGGCCGTGCTGCTGATCGCGTTGCCGGCCCTGGTCGTGGCGCTGGCCGTGGGCGTGTGCATCTCGCTGCTGCAGGCGCTGACCCAGGTCCAGGAGATGACGTTGACCTTCGTGCCGAAGATCGTGGTGATCCTGGTCACCACGGTGCTGGCGCTGCCCTTCATGTATGCGACGCTGGCGACGTATTCGGAGCGGCTCGCCGACCTCATCGTCGCGATGGACTGAGGCGGTGCGCGCGGTCCTGCCGGCGATCCTGCCGGCGATCCTGCTGGCGATCCTGCTGGCGGGCCTACCGCCGGGGCGGCCCGCCGGCGCCGTCGAGCGCGCGGCGGCGCATGGCGCGATCACGGGCGGCTGGGATTTCCGCGCGGCCCCGCGGCCGGCCGCACCGGCGCGCACGCTGCCCGACGAGGCGGCCTGTATCGCGGCGATCCTGGACGCCGAGCGGGACTTCGCGATCGGGGGCAACCTGCTGCTGGCCATGGGCTTCACCGAGGCCGGGCGCGACGTCGCGGGGCTGGCGACCGTCTGGCCGTGGACGGTGAACGCCGACGGGGTCGGCCGCTTCTTCGCGAGCCGGGACGAGGCGGTGGCGCATGTCCGCGACCTGCAGGGCCGGGGCGTGCGCTCGATAGACGTCGGCTGCCTGCAGGTGAACCTGCGCTGGCACCCCGACGCCTTCGCCGACCTGGACGCGGCCTTCGACCCCGTCGCGAACGCCCGCTACGCCGCGCGCTACCTGGCCGGGCTCGGCCGCGCCCAAGGCGGGGCGGAGGCGGCGGTCGGGCGCTACCACTCGGCGCGGGCGGAGCTGGCCGACGCCTACCGGGCGCGGGTCGAGAAGAACCGCCGCTGGGTCGCGGGCGCACTCGACTACGTCGCGGCGCTGGCCGGCGGACCGGCCTCGCCGGCCTGGGGCCGGCCGGACCGCGCACGGCTCGCCTTCCTGACCAGCCTCTACGCCGATGCCCCGGCGCGCCCGCTGCTGCCGGACTACGAGGGCCGGTAGGGGCCGGGTGCGGAACCGTCGGGATCTATG
>NZ_DASYHS010000230.1:0-12813 GCF_035998295.1 Arenibaculum sp.
CGCCTCGGCGAGGTCCCGCTGGTGTCCGGCGCGGTGCTGCGCGCGCTGTCGCGCGACGAGGCCACGGTCGAGCTGCGCTACCGCGGTGACGCCGACCGGCTGCGCACGGCGCTGGCCCAGCAGGACCTGATGCTGGAGGACCCGCCGACGGTCGACCAGTTCGCCAGCCCGCTGCCGCCGTATGGAGGAGTGCCGGGCGCGCCCGCATATGGCGGGGTGCCGGGCATGCCCGGTGCGGTAATGCAGGAGGACCTGGCGGCGGCGGGAGCCGGGAACGGCCGGTGGACCTTGCGCTGGGCGGGCGCGGCGGTCCCGTGACCGCCGCGAAGACCCGATCGTGAGCGTTCCCAATCTGATCACCCTCGGGCGCCTTCTCGTGGTGCCGGTCGAGGTCTACCTGATCCTGGTCGGCGAGATCGGATGGGCCTTCTGGCTGTTCGTGGCCGCGGGCGTGTCCGACGCCGTGGACGGGTTCATCGCGCGCACGTTCCGCTCGCGCACGCATCTCGGCGGCTATCTCGACCCGCTCGCCGATAAGGCGCTGCTGGTCAGCGTCTACCTGGCGCTCGGCCATGCCGACTACCTGCCGGTGTGGCTGGTGATCCTGGTCGTGTTCCGCGACATCCTGATCGTCGGCGGCGTCCTGCTGCTGTACACGCTGAAGGAATCGCTGGCGATGCAGCCGTCCTGGTCGAGCAAGGTCAACACCACGGCCCAGATCGCGCTCGCCGGGCTCGTCCTGGCGCTCCACGGGGTCGACCTGGCCGCGCTCGACCTCGACCTGGGCGGCGTGGTGGACGCCATGATCTGGGTCGTCACGGCGACCACGGCCGTTTCGGGCGCCGGCTACCTGGTCCAGGGCGCGCGGCTGCTGAGCCGGCAGGGCGGCACGCGATGAGGGGCGGCCCTCGATGACGGCGCGGCGCCAGCTCCGGTTCTGGCTGATCGGCCTCGTCGTCTTCCTGGCGGCCCTGTGGGTCCTGGGCGACGTGCTGCTGCCGTTCGTCGCCGGCATGGCGATCGCCTATTTCCTGGACCCCGTCGCGGACCGGCTGGAACGGGCGGGGGCCGCGCGCTGGCTCGCGACCACCCTGGTCCTGGTGGGCTTCGTGCTGGCGCTGGTGGCTGCCCTGCTGCTGCTGGCGCCGCTGATCCAGGCGCAGATCCTCGAGCTTCTGGACACGCTCCCGCACATCGCGGCCTGGTTCCGGGAAAGCCTCGTGCCGCTGGCCGAGCGGGTGGTGCGCAGCCTGTCGCCGGACGACCTGGAGCGGCTGCGGGCGGCCGCCGGGGAGTTCGCGGGCGACGCGGTCGGCTGGGTCGGCCGCGTGGCCCGCGGCGTGGTCGCGGGCGGCGTCGCGCTGTTCGACGTGCTGTCGCTGCTGTTCATCACGCCCGTCGTCGCCTTCTATCTGCTGCGCGACTGGGACGAGATGGTGGCCCGCATCCATGGCTGGCTGCCCCGCCAGCACGCCCCGGTGATCCTGGCGCAGGTGGCCGAGGTCGACCGGACGCTGGCCGGCTTCGTGCGCGGGCAGGCGACGGTGTGCCTGATCCTCGGCCTGTTCTACGCGCTGGCGCTCAGCCTGGTCGGGCTGGAGTTCGGCCTCGTGATCGGGCTGCTGGCCGGCCTGCTGTCCTTCATCCCCTTCGTCGGCTCGCTGTTCGGCTTCGCGGGCAGCGTGGGCATCGCGCTGTTCCAGTACGACACCTGGGTCATGGTCGCGGTCGTCGCCGGCATCTTCCTGCTGGGCCAGGCGGTCGAAGGCAACGTGCTGACGCCGCGCCTGGTCGGCGGCAAGGTGGGGCTGCATCCGGTCTGGGTGATCTTCGCGCTGCTGGCCGGCGGCAGCCTGTTCGGCTTCGTCGGCGTCCTGCTGGCGGTGCCGGTCGCGGCCGTGATCGGCGTGCTGGCGCGCTTCGCGCTCGGCCAGTACCTCGCCAGCCGCTACTACACCGGCCCGGCGCCGCCCGCGGCGGGTGCGCCGTGAAGGCGCCGGCGCAGCTTGCGCTCGATCTCGGCCACCGGCCGGCGATGGGCGCCGACGACTTCCTGGTGGCGTCCGGCAACGAGGCGGCGGTCGCTTGGCTGGACGCCTGGCCGGGCTGGCCGGGCCCGGCGCTGGTCGTCCACGGGCCGGCGGGATGCGGCAAGACGCATCTGGCCCAGGTGTGGCGGGCGCGGACGCAGGCCCCGCTCGCCACCGCCGCCGACCTGACCGCCGAGGCCGTGCCGCGGCTGCTCGCGGCCTCGGCCGCGGTCGCGGTCGACGATGCCGACCTCGTGGCCGGGGAGCCCGCGCGCGAGCGCGCGCTGTTCCACCTGTACAACCTCGCGCGCGAGACCGGCGGCTGGCTGCTGCTGACCGCGGCCGAGCCGCCGGCGCGCTGGGGACTGCGCCTGCCGGACCTGCGCTCGCGCCTGCTCGCGGCGCCGGCGGTCGCCGTCACCCCGCCCGACGACGCGCTGCTGGCGGCCGTGCTGGTCAAGCTGTTCGCCGACCGCCAGCTCAAGGTCGGGGCCGAGGTGGTCGACTATCTCGCGACGCGCATGGAGCGGTCGTTCGAGGCCGCGCGCACGCTGGTCGCCGACCTCGACGCCGCGGCGCTCGCCACGCGGCGCTCGATCACGCCGCGCCTCGCCCGGGAGGTGCTGGCCCGGCACCAGGGCGAGGAGGTTCAGTAGGGCAGGCCGGCCAGCGCGTCCGCCGCAGCCGCGACCGCCGCGTCGATCTGCGTCTCGGTATGGGCGAGCGTCAGGTGCAGGCGGCGGAAGGGCGTCGTCGACATCATGAAGCCGCGCTCGATCATCGCGACCCGGAAGGCGACGTCGAGGTCGCGCCGGTTGACCGCGATGTCCTCGTATGAGTCCATCGGGCCGCGCATGAAGTGCAGGATCGAGATGGAGCCGTGGCCCGCGACCTGGGCCGGGACGCCCAGCGCGTCGATGGCCGCCTGCACGCCGTCGCGGAACCGCGTGCCGAGCGCGTAGAGGCGGTCATGGGCGCCGGGGCGGGACAGGCGCTCGATGCACGCGATCGCCGCGGCGCAGGACAGCGGGGTCGCGTTGTAGGTGCCGCCGAACATCACGGTGCCGTGGGGCTTCGCGCGGAAGCCGTCCATCAGGTCCTTCCGGCCGGCGACCCCGGCGATGGGGAAGCCGTTGGCGATCGCCTTGCCGAAGGTGGTGAGGTCCGGGGTGACGCCGCAGATCGCCTGGTAGCCGCCGAGCCCGTGCCGGAAGCCCGAGATCACCTCGTCGAAGATCAGGACGATGCCCAGCTCGGCGGTGACGCGGCGCAGCATCGCCAGGAAGTCCGGCCGGCCGGCGAAGGAGCCGGTGTTGTGCATGATCGGCTCGACGATCACGGCCGCGAGGCTCGCCGCCTCGCGCCTCAGCAGCGCCTCCACCCTGTCCGTGTCGTTGAAGGGCAGGACCAGCGTGCTTTCCCCGACGCCGGGCGGGATGCCGGCGGAAAACGGGTCGTAGGTGCCGATCGCGTCCGGCGTCGTCATGAAGTTCATGGCGACGTAGTCGTGCCAGCCGTGATAGGCGCCCTGGAACTTCGCGATGCGCGGCCTGCCGGTGCGCCCGCGCGCGAGCCTCAGCGCGTGGTAGGTGGCCTCGCTGCCGCTGCAGCAGAAGACGACCCGCTCCGCGCTCGGGAGGTGGCGCACGACCAGGTCGGCCAGGTCCATCTCGATCGGCGTCGTGCCCAGGCCGACGAGGCCGAGGCCGGAGGCCAGCTCCAGCGCCCGGGCGAGCTGCGCCTCGTCGCCATGGCCCAGCACGATGGCGCCGAACGCGCAGTTCAGGTCGACATAGGTGCGGCCGTCCGCGTCCGTCAGCTCGGCACCCTTCGCCCGGGTGAAGACGAAGGGCCGGTGCAGGACGCGCGCGCTGCTGCCGACGCCGCCCGGCATCAGCGCGGCGGCGCGCCCGGCCAGGGTCTCGTTGGTCTCGCTGGTCTCGTTGACGGGGGCGGTCATCGGACGTACCGGTCGACGTAGCGGGCGCCGAGAGGGGTGCCGGCGTAGTGCCTGCGGCACATCTCGATCTTCGTGAAGACGTCCTCGAAGCCGGTCGGCGCGCCCTCGTGGTCGACGTAGAGCAGCAGCCCCGTGACCTGGAAGAAGGTGATCATCTCTTCGTCCGCGCCGTCGACGACCAGGGTGTGGACCTCGCCCGGCGGTTCGAACACGAACGAGCCCGGCGTGGCGATCCAGTCATGCTCGAGGTAGCGCCAGCTTCCCTTCAGGACCAGGCCGTGGACGGGGGCGGGATGGCGGTGGCGGCTGAGGATGCCGGCCCGGCGCACGCGCAGCAGGCTGCACCACATGCCGCTGGTCCGGTTCAGCAGCAGCGGGCGGAACCACACGCCCGGTGCCTGCGGCACCCATACGTCCTCGTCGTCCGGGATCGCGGACGCGACGATCTCGCGCGCCGCGTCCGGATGCAGCATGGTGGATGAAGTCCGGTCCACGTCAACCTCCGCTGGTCATCAATACGCCCTCGTCAGCGAGGGCAGCCACGTCGCGAGCATCGGGAACAGAACGACGGCGAGCAGGGTGAGCCCCTGGCAGGCGACGAAGGGCAGCACGCCGCGGCACATGTCGCCGTAGCTGATCTCCGCCGGTGCGACGCCCCGCAGGTAGAAGATCGAGGGCGCCATCGGCGGCGTCAGGTAGGAGGTCTGGATCACGATCACGGCGAGCACGCCCATCCACACCGCGTCGAAGCCGGTCGCCCGCAGCAGGGGCAGGAAGATCGGCACCAGGATCAGGACGAGCGACACCCAGTCGAGCACGAGGCCGCCCAGGAACAGCAGCGCCAGGAACAGCACGAGCACGCCCTCGCGCTCGACCCCGAGCAGGGCGACGAAGTCCTGCACCATCCGGCTGCCGCCGTTGCCGAGGAAGATCGAGGTGAACATCGTCCCGCCCAGCACGATCAGGATGATCATGGCGTTCAGCGCGAGCGTGGTGCGCAGCGCGTCCACCAGCACCGCCGGGGTCAGCCGGCGGTAGAGTGCTGCCAGCAGCACCGTGCCCAGCGCGCCGACGCCCGCCGCCTCGGTCGGCGACGCGATGCCGAGCATCATCGAGCCGATCACCGCGGTGACGAGGCCGAGCGTCGGCACCAGCGCGCGCAGGAGCAGCAGGGCCTTTTCCAGGCCGCTCATCCGGAACGCCTCGTCGTCGGGGGGCAGGGGCGGGCCGTCCGCCGGCCGCAGCAGGCAGCGTCCCAGGATATAGGCCAGGAACAGCAGGATCATGACCGCGCCGGGCAGCAGGACGGCCGCCAGCAGGTCGCCGATGCCGATCTGGGCCTGGGTCGCGTAGATCACGACGACGATGGAGGGCGGGATCATGGTGCCGAGCGAGCCGCCGGCGCAGATCGTCCCGGCGATGAGCTGGCGGTTGTAGCCGTAGGCCATCATCGGCGGGATCGCCATCAGCCCGATCAGCACCTCCACCGCGCCGACGATGCCGGTGCCGGCGGCGAAGATGCCGCACATCGCGATGGTGGCGAGCGCGAGGCCGCCGGGAAGGCGGCCCAGGCAGACGCGCATGGCGCGGAAGAGCTGCTCGGCGACGCCCGAGCGCTCCAGCATCGCCCCCATGAAGATGAACAGGGCGACCGCGACCAGCACGTAGTTGGCAGCCACGCTCTGGATGAACCGGAAGAGCTGGAGCCCGACCAGGTCGCCCGACAGCATCAGCCCGAAGGCGAAGGCGGTCCC
Source organism: Arenibaculum sp. (assembly GCF_035998295.1). Taxonomy (NCBI): domain Bacteria; kingdom Pseudomonadati; phylum Pseudomonadota; class Alphaproteobacteria; order Rhodospirillales; family Azospirillaceae; genus Arenibaculum; species Arenibaculum sp. Next base: position 5,745 of record NZ_DASYHS010000230.1, read on the forward strand.
CAGCAGCGCGAACGCGACCGGCACGCCCAGGAAGACCAGCCCGAACAGGCTCGGCAGCATCAAGGCGGCGACGGTGCCGGTCACGACGCGGCCTCCCCGGGCCCGGCCCGCCAGCGCCGCGCCGTCGAGACCGCCATCTGGAGGAGCAGCGCCCACAGGCCGACCGCGACCGCGAGGTGGAAGGGCCACATCACCGGCGCCCAACTGCTGACCGGGTCGACCTCGCCGGTCGCGACCGCCTGGACGAAGCGCCTGGACGCGGTCCAGGCCAGCACGCCGACGCCCGGAGCGAACAGGAGCGCCATGAACAGCGTCTCGCCCATGCGCTGCCAGCCCGCCGGCAGCCGGGACGAGACGACGTCCACCCGCACGTGCCCGCCCCGGCGGGTCGTCTCCGCCAGGGCGAGCAGGAACAGCCCGCCGTTCAGCATCCAGGCGAGGTCGAACCCCCAGATCGTCGGCGCGTCGAAGACGTAGCGGGCCGCCACCTCCCACAACGTGACGCCGATCAGGAGGACGAGCAGGACCATGGCGACCGCGTTGAGCGCGAGGCCGAACCGGTCCACGAGGCTGAAGAACGACGGGGACATCGCGGCGCTCAGTCGGCCAGGCGGGTGAAGCGGTAGTCCGCGTTCGCTTCCCAGGCGTCGAGGAAGCCGTAGTAGCTGTCGGCGATGGTCGCCATCCAGGGATTGCCGGCGGCGGACTGCTTCTGCGCCTCCTCGAACACGTATTCGCGGGTCTTCTCGCGCAGGGACTGCATCACCTCGTCGGGCAGGGGCACGAACTCCGCCCCCTCGGCGCGCAGCTTGGCCATGTTCTCGAGGTCCATCGTGCCGACCTTCACCATCGCCTCCATGGTGACGAGGTCGGCCGCGAGGCGGACCTTCTCCTGCACGTCGGCGGGAAGCGCGTCCCAGCGTTCCTGCTTCACGATCACCTCCAGCGTCGAGGCGGGCGAATGGAAGCCGGGCGTGATGATGTACCTGGCCGCCTTGTGGAGACCGACGGCGTAGTTCTCGGCCGGGGTCGAGTACTCGGCCGCGTCGATGCCGCGCCGCTCCAGCAGGGTGTAGATCTCGCTGAACGGCACGGTGGTCGGGGCGCCGCCGAACTTCTCGCGCAGCACGGTGCCGAACATGCCCGACGTCCGCAGCTTCAGGCCCTTCAGGTCCTCGACGCTTTGGATCGGCCGGTGGGAATGGATCAGGTCCGTCGACCCCACGCCCAGCACGATGGAGTGCAAGCCCATCGTCTCGCGCCGGAAGCGCGTCCACAGGTCCTGGCCGCCGTTCTTCAGCCAGAACAGCGTCGCCTCCGATCCCATCCCGGCCGGCACGTTGCCGAGCAGGCCGTTGGCGGGGTCGCGGTTGACGACGTAGAGCGGGGTCACGAAGCCCGCTTCCGCCTGGCCGTCGAGGACCGCGTTGAATTCCTGGAACGGCGGCGCCACGACGCCCGAGGGGATCACTTCGATCTCCAGCGCCCCGTCGGTGAGCAGGGCCACCTTCTCGGCGAAGGGCTTGGCGATGTCCTGGAAGTAGATCGAGGTCTCCCCCGACCAGGTGATCATCCGCCATTTCTCGGCCGACTGGGCCGGTGCGGCGTGCAACATCGCGACTCCCAGAAAAGCGAGGGTCAGCTTCTTCATCGTGGCCTCCTGACATGGCTTCATGGACCTCACCGCCGCCTTTGCCGGCTTCTCCGGCCGGTTCAGGCGTCGTAACCGGGCGCGATGCGCGCGACCTCGCGCATCAGGGCGCGCCATTCCGCGTCGCCGACCTTCTCGCCGCCGAAATCCTCGTGCTGCCCGGCGGTCAGGCGGCAGATGTCGGGGGACAGCAGCCGCAGCGCGGCGCCGCCGGACTGCGCCAGCAACTGCGCCTCGCAGGCGCGCTGGAGATAGAACATCAGCGTGAAGGCTTCGCCGATCGTGCGGCCGGCCGTCAGGAGCCCGTGGTTGCGCAGGATCATCGCCCTGCGGTCGCCCAGGTCCTCGACCAGGGTCCGGCGCTCGCCGTCCAGCAGCGCGATCCCTTCGTAGTCGTGATAGGCGAGGCGGTCGTAGAACTGCAGCGCGAACTGGCTGACGGGCAGCAGGCCGCCCTCCTGGGCGGAGACGGCGACGCCGGCCGGCGTGTGCGTGTGCATCACGCAGGCGACGTCCGGCCGGGCCTCGTGTATGGCCCCGTGGATCAGGTAGCCCGCGGGGTTGACCTGGGACCGCCCCTGCGGTTCCGGCGGGCCGCCGAGCCGGACCTCGATCAGGTTGCTGGCGGTGATCTCGGTGAAGAGCAGGCCGTAGGCGTTGATCAGGATGCGCTCCCCGTCTCCCGGCGCGCGGGCGGAGATGTGCGTCGAGACGAGATCGCTCATGCCGAAATGGTGGGCGAGCCGGTAGCAGGCGGCGAGCTGGCGGCGGATCGCCGCCTCGTCGTCCTCGTCCTCGCGTCTCGTCCCGGCCATCATTCATCGCCTTCTAACTGTCGACAGATTGGAAGGCTTGACTCGATTCCGGCGTTTGTCAAATGGAATCCGGTTGAATAACGTTGGGATTGGTGCCAGAAGGGATGAGGTTGCATCGGTTGTCGACACTTGGGGAGACGAGAGTGACGGGTGGCGGTCCGGTATTCCAGCCATTGCCGGCGCTGGAGGGGAGGAGCCTCGTCCAGCGCGTCGAGCGGGAGCTGCTGCGCGCCATCGTCGAAGGGCGGATCGAACTGGGCGAGCGCATCGTCGAGGCCGAGTACGCCCGCCAGCTCGGCATCAGCCGGGCGCCCCTGCGCGAGGCCGCGCGCCTGCTGGAGCAGCGCGGCCTGCTGATCGCGCGGCCCAACCGCGGCTTCTTCGTCCGCCGCTACACGGCGGGAGAGCTCGACGACCTGTACGGCCTGAGGATCTGCCTTGAGCGCTATGCCGTGACGGAGGCGACCAGCCGGGCCAGCGTGGCCGAGCTGGGCGGGCTCGCCTCCCAGCTCGCCCGCATGACCGACGCGGCGGTGCGCGGCGACCGCTTCGCGATCGTCGAGGAGGACATCGGCTTCCACCGCCTGCTCTGCGACATGAGCGGGAACACCCGGCTGCGGCGCACCTTCGAGGATCTGGCCGTCGACCTCGCGATCCTGATCTCCCGCCTGGCCGACCTGGACGTCGACCCGCGCATCGTGGTGGAGAGCCACACCGAGTTCCTGACCGCCATCCTCGCCCGCGACGGCGTGCGCGCCACCGAAGCGATCGACGACCACATCCGCGGCGCCTGGACCGAGATGCGCCAGTCCGCGGGCATTCTGTCGACAGTTCCGGCATAACCCCGATCAGGGAGAGCGCACCCATGATGACGCCCGCCTCTTTCCCGGCCGCCTCCTTCCCGCCGGCGGTATTCCCGGACGCCGTGCCGGCCCTGCTGGAAGCGTTCACGCCGGCGGCGCGGGACCTGCTTCCGGGCCTGGTGATCCACGAGGGGGTGCCCGACCGCGCCGCGCTGATCGGGCGCCTGCGCGGCCATGTCGGCTTCCTCAACAACGAGAGCTACGTCGACGACGAGGTCCTCGACGCGTGCCCGGAGCTGAAGGTGATGGTGTTCCTGGGCACCGGCGTCTCCAGCTATGTCGACCTCGCCGCCTGCGCGCGGCGCGGGGTCATGGTGCGCAACGTCGTGCGCTACGGCGACCGCACCGTCGCGGAGCACACGGTCGGGCTGCTGTTCGCGGTGTTCCGCCGGATCGCGCAGCAGGACGCGGCGCTGCGCGCCGGGCGCTGGCAGGGCGGCACGATCGGCGAGCTGCGGGGCCGGACGATCGGCATCGTCGGCTTCGGCGGGGTCGGGCGGGAGGTGGCGGACCTGGCGCGTGCGCTGGGGATGCGGGTCCTGTGCTGGACGCGCACGTCGCCGGCGGACGCCGTCCATTGCGAGTTCGTCGGCCTGGACGAGCTGCTGGCCCGGGCGGACGTGGTATCGCTGCATATCGGACTGACGGAGGAGACGCGCGGGTTCCTGGACGCCGGGCGCCTGCGCCGGATGAAGCGCGGCGCGGTCCTGATCAACACCGCCCGCGGGGCCGTGCTGGACGAGGGGGAGCTGGCCTCGATGCTCCGCGACGGCCATCTGTCGGCGGCCGGCCTCGACGTCTACACGGTCGAGCCGCTGCCGCCGGGGCACGAGCTGACGACGCTGCCGAACGTCACCTTGACCTGCCACACGGGATGGCAGAGCCCGGAGGCGGCCGAGCGGCTGATGACCTACGGCGCGCGCGCACTGCGCGAGGAGCTGGAGGCGTATGCCGCGGGGGCGGCCGCCTCGCACTAGGCGCTACTCCGCGGCCGAGGCCCGCGCGCCGGCGCGGCGCCGGCGGACCACCCGCGCGAGGGCGGCGCGCAGCCGGTCTATCGGCGGCCGTTTCGGCGGCGCGGGGCGGCTCGGCTCGACCGCGAGGCCGACCTCGCTGATCCGGCCCTCGTCGTCGAGCGTGCGGATGATCAGCTCGACCGGCCCGTAGGAGATCCGGTCCCCGACCTCGACATGGCCGGAGAAGGCACGCTGGAGCAGGTCGACGACCGTCAGCTCGGTATCCTCGGGCTTCGGGGCGAAGCCGTAGGCGGCGGCGACGGTGCCGAGCTGGGCGTCGGGCTTCAGCGTGAAGTCGCCGAAGAACTCCCGGTCGTCGGCGTTGACCGGGACGGGGGCCGCGAACAGGCGGTCCAGCATCTGCACCTGCTGCGGCGGCGCGAAGATGTACACGTAGTCGTTCGGCTGCAGCCGCCCCGCCTGGTGCAGGCGCATCGTCTGGCCCGCGCGCACGACCAGGGACGGGCGCGCCCAGCGCGGGATGCGGTGCCCTTCGGCGACCGAGCTGCCCTCGGCGATCCGGTAGGCCACCACCTCGTGGCTGGCGCCGCCGGGCAGGTCCAGCTCGAACCGTTCCACAACGCCCCGGCGCGGCGGCACGATCAGCCCCAGCCTGCGGGCCATCGGCCGCACCGTCCAGCCCTGGACGACCAGCGAGGTCAGCACGACGATGAAGGCGACGTTGAAGAAGGTCTGCGTGTTGGACAGGCCGCCGATGACCGGCAGGATCGCCAGCAGGATCGAGACCGCGCCGCGCAGGCCGACCCAGGCGATGAAGACGGTCTCGTTGCGCTGGAAGCGGAACGGGGCGAGGCACAGCCAGATCGCCAGCGGCCGGCCGACGAAGATCAGGAACAGGGCGAGCGCGACCGCGGGCACGATGACCGCCGGGAAGGTGCTGGGCGTGGCGAGCAGGCCCAGGGTCAGGAACATCGCGATCTGGGCCAGCCACATCATGCCGTTCTGGAAGCGGCGCAGGACGTTGATGGAGCGCAGCCGCCGGTTGCCCGCGACGACGCCGGCCACGTAGACGGCGAGGAACCCGCTGCCGCCCACCATCCCCGTGGCGGCGAAGAGGCACAGCGCCAGCGCCAGGACGAAGACCGGGTACAGCCCCGGGTCGACGTCGAGGACGTTGACGACCCGCGCGATCAGGTAGCCGCCGGCGAGCCCGGCGATGGCGCCGACGCCGATCTGCATCCCGAAGGCCTGGAGCAGGTTCAAGGTCAGCGGCCCCTCGGCCGTTCCCGCGGCAATCAGTTCGACGAGGGTGATCGTCAGGAAGATCGCCACCGGGTCGTTCGAGCCGGACTCGACCTCCAGCGTCGAGCGCACGCGCTCGCGCAGGGTCACGCCGCCGACCCGGAGCAGGAAGAACACCGCCGCCGCGTCGGTCGAGGACACGATCGCGCCCAGCAGCAGCGCCTCCAGCCAGGACAGGTCGAACAGCAGGTAGGCCGCGCCGCCGACCAGCCCGGTCGTCAGCAGCACGCCGCCCGTGGCCAGGACCAGGGCCGGCCAGGCCGCCACCCGTATGGTGCTGAGGCGCGTCTCGAAGCCGGAATCGAAGAGGATGACCGCCAGCGCGATCGAGCCGATGAAATAGGCGACCGGGCCGTTGTCGAAGTCGAGGCCGAGCACGCCGTCCTCGCCCGCGAGCAGGCCGACCACCAGGAAGACGAGCAGAAGGGGGGCGCCGACCCGGAAGGAGACGAGGCTGGTCAGCACGCTCAATGCGACGAGACCGGCGCCGATCAGGACGGCGAGGTTCATCGTGTCGAGCATGCAGGCATCTCCCGGAAGCGGCGGTCCGTGTTTCGGCTGGCGGGGTGGTGGGACATATGGCTGCTCATCCGGCCGAGTTCAACCCTTTTGGCCGATCTTGACCTTCGTGGACGCGGCGACTATGTCCATGGCGATGTTCACTCCCGAGCAATGCCGGGCGGCCAGGGCGCTGCTGGACTGGTCCCAAGCGGAACTCGCCAAACGGTCCGGCGTGGCCTGGAGCACGGTGAAGTCCTTCGAAGGCGGCAAGCACGCGCTGCTGCGCGCGAACCGCACCGTCATCCGGGCCGCCTTCGAGGCGGGCGGGATCGTGTTCCTCGACCCCGAGGACGATTTGGGGCCGGGGGTGCGCCTGCGCCGGGCGCCGGAGCCGTGGCAGCCCTAGTACTCCTGTGTCACAAGCAGCGAGTCGGATGGTATTCGCGCGCTGAGGCAGCAGGGGGCATGTCGGCAAGCGGCGCGCCAAGCCGACGGCGAGTTGCCGACGCAGGGAGGCAACGGACGTTGGCACGCGGCGCTCAGGATGCACCAGCGCCAGCGCGTCTGGAAACCCGCGGACAGGGCAGACGCCGTGATCCGGTCCTTGTCGAACCGCCACCCTGCTTGCCAGGCGGGCCGCACTACTGCCGCGCTACACCGACCGTGCGTTTGCCTTTCTTGGGCAGGCCGGTATCAATGATGAAGCGACTGGTGCGCGACCTGAACGCGTTGCGGAGCGTCGGGCGCCGATCGGCATGCCTCAGAACACAGGCAATCGCTTCCCGATACTCGTCGGACCGACGCTCAACCGCGTCCTGCCGATGCAAACTCGTCTGTGCCATTCCCCTTGTATAGGGTGCACATTGCGACACAGCAGTGAGAGGTCATTTGTAACGGTGCATGAAAATCCGCGACGGGTTAGGTGCATTTGGTGAGTAGAGGACGCCGAAAAGTGTCTCG
>NZ_DASYHS010000237.1:0-5935 GCF_035998295.1 Arenibaculum sp.
TCGGCCGGCACGAACTCGTGAAGCGAAGGCGGAAGCAGCCAGCCTTGATCCACGTCCCACGGGCGAAAGCTCTTGGTCATTCCCGCAGCGAATCACGCCCGCTCCGCATCGTCCAGCCTTTTACTCGGACACACTCCTAGAGGCGGGCGCCCACGCGCAGGCTCAGGATGTTGTTGTCGTAATCCCGTGCGGCGACGTTCGAATCACGGGTTTCGTAGGCGTACCCGGCGCGGGTGTAGAGATTGCGGTTGAGAATATAGGTGGCGTCCACCTCGGCGCGGTACAGATCGTCTTCCTGGGTCGCCCCGCTGAAGTCGTCGTTCTGGTACGTCAGGTCGGCGGAGAAAATCAGGTTGCGCAGCAGTTCGTGATCGGCGCCGAGCCCGATCCGCGTCCGTTCGCGCGCGCCGGCGGCCGTCGTCTCCTGCACGGACCGGCTGCCATATGCCCGCACCGTCGTGAGCTGCGTCACCGCCCAGTAGACGTCGAGCCCGAACGCCGGGCCGGACACGTCCTCGAAGGCGGCGTTGTCGAATTCGCGCGTCAGGTAGCCGGCATAGACCGTGCCGGTGACCAGCCCCGTCAGGTCGAAGTCGCTTCCGACGACGATCTCGTAGCCCTTCGAGTTCCTGTCGATCACCTGGTTCTGGTAATCGACGATGCTGTACGTTCCGCGCACGAACGCCTCGAAGCTCGGCTGGATCTCGTACCCGAGGCGGAGGCTGGTGTCGTATTGCCAGCGGTCGCGCGTGTCCTGGGCGATGGTGCCGCCGCCCGTCGCCGCCACGTCGTCGAACTCGAGCCGCTCGGCCGCGAAGCCGACCCCCGCGGTGACGCGGTTGAAGCGCTGGCTATAGCCGACGTCGCCGCGCAGGGAAGAATACTCCACCGGCTCGGCCGCCGCGAAGGGCAGGTCGGGATCGCCGCGGCCCTCGTGCTCCCTGGCATAGGCGATGCCCGCCGTGGCGGCTCCGCCGACCCCGACGTCGTAGCGCCCGGACAGGGCCGCACGGTAGTCCTCATAGTTCTCGGTGGAGAAATCGGCGTACCGCCCGACCTCGGCCCCCACCTCGGCGGTGATGGCGTGGCGGGAGAAGTCGGACCGCGCGACGATCTCCGGCTGGACCACGAAGATGAAGTCGCCGTCCTCGTTGCTCGGCCGCGCGAACACGTTCGATTCGTAGGTGACGCCGGCCTCGACCTGGGGGAAGACCAGGAAGCCTCCGGCACGCACGCCGAGCGGGTCCAGTTCCGGCCGAGGCCGATCGAGCACGGACGCGCCGCGCGCGAGCTCCCCGCCGGCACTCTGGGCGTGCCCCTCGGAAGCGTAGCCGACCAGGACGGTGGAAACCCCGGCCAGCACCTGCATCGTTCTTTTCTTCATGTCTGCGTCGGACCTGACACCAAGAGGGAGGAACTGTGTGTTGTCACAGTCACGATACCTTCGAGTGATGCCCTTCGACGGCACCATCCGCAACGGTCCCGGACGCGCCGCGTTGTTTTCGTGCCAAGGTGTGCCCCGGTCACCACACAACCCGTTCGGCATAGAGCTATGCCTTTAGCACTACTCCACGGCGACCCGATTCCCCTTGGTCCCGAGACGTCGGCCAAGCGCGCGACAGTACTCTGCGAGGTCCAGGGCAGCGGGATCGCGGCCGAGATGGCCGGCGAGGCGCGCGACGTCCAGATGGAATCCGTCGCGCTCGAACGGCGACGTCACCACCAGTTCCCCGCGCCCGGCTCCTTCCATGAGCCAGAGCGCGACATGTCCCACCGGCGTCCCGATGCCGGAGCCGACGTTCAGGATGCCGCCCGTCTCCCGCACGACCAGGTCCGCGATGATGCCGGCCACCGATTCGACCGGCAGGAAGTCCCGCCTGACGAAAGGACTCACGTCGAGCGTGACCCGCCCCTCCCGCCCGAGCCCGGAGAGCATCATGCCCATGAAGCTCCGGCGGCCCGGCTCCCAGCCGATCACGTTGGCCAGCCGCAGGACCGTCGCGCGCCCGCCCATGATGTCCAGCACGGCCCGTTCGGCACGGAGTTTGTTGCGGCCGTAGGCATCCGACGGGCCGGTCGGTGCATCCTCCCCGGCTCCCGCCTGCCGGGTGGCGTCGTAGACCTTGCGGGAACTGAGCATCACGTAGCGCGCGCCCATCCGCGAAGCGGCGCGGGCGAGCCTCACGTCGAACAGGTTCTCCGTCTCGACGTCGCCCGTCCGCTCCGCCGGAGGAAGCGCGCAGTTGACGACGCACTCCGCTCCTTCCAGCGCGTCGGGCCGGTCGTGGGAGGCGAACCGCCAGCCGCCGGCGGCGGCCACGGACCCGAGGCCGCGCGCGATAAAGCCGCTCCGCCCGACGACCACGACCGATGGACTTCCCGTCCCAGTATCCACCTTTTCACCTCGTGCTCGAAAAACCAGTAGAATGCCACTAAAGTCTATGCGTTTTCGGGCGGGGCGCGCCCGGCGCAAGTTACGGAGACGCGCATGGCGGCAGGCCGCTCGATAACTTACACGGTGGCGACATTCGCCAACGGGACCTGGAAGCAGGAAGGGCACACCCGCGACCTGGACAAGGCGCTCAGTGCCGCCGAACGCCTATTCGGCACCAAGCGGTTTCAGAAGGTGAAGGTGGACCAGACCTATGTCGACGAGGCGAGCCGCAGAAACGTGGTGACGACGGTGTTCGACCGTCAACTCCCCCGGGCGGAGTCCACCACCTGGCTGCTGCTGCTGCTTTCGGTGGCCCTGGCGGTCGCGACCTTCTTCCTCGTCCGGTGGGGCCTCGCAACCTACTGGCAATCCTGATTGTCGGCAGTCCGACCATCGGCGGTCCTGGCCTGCCGCCCTGGTCCGCTCCGCGAATCGCGTGAACGAGCCTCCTCGTCGACCGTTATGGATCAGCAGGAGGATGAAATGAACCAGAAGCCGAACCCGCCCCGGGACAAGCGCGACCCGCCGCTGTCGCCTGAACTTCCGCCGGACGACAACATGCCCCCCTACTCTCCCGGCGGCGTTCCCGAACCGGAGGGATCGGGGCTTCCGGAGGAGCGCCCCGGCAAGGGCGAGCGTCCGTCTCCCACCCTGCCCCCCAAACGCGCGCCGTAAGCGCGGGGACCGGCAAACCGCGTCACGGCTCCCCGGTCTCGCACATCGCCGAGAACAGCCGCTCCACGTCTTCGCGACGGCACAGTTCCGTGCCGGGGGTCGCCAGGGCCGCCGTACCGGCGGCCACGCCGAAGCACGCCGCCGACATCAGGGGCCAGCCGCGTTCCAGGGCGAGGACGAGGGCGCCGACGAGGCTGTCGCCGGCGCCGACGGCGCTGACCACCCGGACCGCTGGCGGCCTGATGAAGCGGTGTTCCTCCGCCGTCGCGGCCAATGCGCCGTCGGCGCCGAGGGAGAGCAGGATCGCATGGGTGCGGCCCGACGCCAGGAGACCGCGGGCCTGTTCGACCAGGTCGTCGTCGGATCGCGCCGGCTGTCCGGTCAACTTCTCGAACTCCTCGCGATTCGGCTTGATGAGCCAGGGGCCCGCATCGACCGCCTCGCGATAGGCCGGCCCGGAACTGTCGAGGACGACCCGGTAGCCGGCGGACCGGGCGCGCGCGATCACTCGGGCATGGAAGTCCCCGCGGACGCCGGGCGGCAGGCTCCCGCTGACGACCAGAAACGCGCCCGGCCGGGACGGTTCGCCGAGCTTGCCCAGGACGAGATCGCAATCGGCCTCTCCGAGTTCCGGCCCCGGCATGACGAAGCGGAACTGCTCGCCGGTCTGCCTCTCGTCCACCGTAAAGCTCTCCCGCGTCATGCCGGAGACCGGCACGGCGTCGTGATGCACCCCCTCCTCCGCCAGGAGCCGGTCGAGCAGCTCTCCGGTCGGGCCGCCCCGCGGATAGACCGCGCACGCCTCGCCGCCGAGCCGGACGACGACCCTGGCGACGTTGACGCCGCCCCCGCCGGGGTGACGGCCGGGGGTCGTGCAACGGAGCTTCTCGGTCGGCAGGATACGGTCGGTACCCGTGCTCACGTCGAGGGCCGGGTTCATCGTCAACGTCAGGATTGCTGCCATCTTCTCCGTCCCTGGAACTCGGCCGTTCAACCGGCACGGCAGGCGTCGCGTTCCAGCGCCCTTCCTGTTGCCGTTGCGCAACAATGACTGCCGAAAGAACAACGGTGCCGATCGGGAGGCGCGGTCGAGTGTTGCCTATCTGCGAGCGTCTGCTACATTGTGCAGTGCAGCAAGCGATTGCTGCATCGCCCTTCGTGGGCGTTTCCTCCCTAGACTCGGGCCGCTGCACGCAGCGGCCCTTTTTTTGTCCGCGCCGGACGCGTGACGAATCTTCCGCGCAGGCACTCCGTTTTCTCGCCTGCGCACGCGCCGCCTCCCCCGAACGCGGAGGGGATTCACCCGATTTCGTGGGATCTATCGCGGGCGCTCGTTGTTACAGTTAGAGCGATTGTGCGGTGCGGACGGCTCGATGTCCGATGCGCCGGTTTAGGCCCGCTCGCGGGCAATCAGCTTTCAAAGAAGTCTGGATGATGAACAGTCCCTTCGGTCTGCGGGAAGAGCCGTTCGACATCGAGGACCCTCTTCGTGCCCCTTTCGCTTCGGCGGACCACAAGGAGGCGTTCAACGGCTTCTTTCTCGCCATCATGGCCCGCAAGCGGGTCATGGCCCTGTTCGGCGAGACGGGCATGGGCAAGACGACACTCCTGCGGTCCCTGATCCGCCACATCGAGGCGGATGGGGCGGTGGTGCTCGCCACGACCGCCCGGCCGGGTATGACCGTCGAGGACCTGATCCTGTCGGCGCGGCCGGATATCGAGCCGGAGGCGGTCTCCGACACGGCGGACCCTGAGGCGCTCGAGGCGGTCGTCAACGACGTCGAGGAACGCATCGAGAATGCAGGTACCGGCCTGCTCGTCGTCGACGAGGCCCATCTGCTGGACCTGCCGGTCCTGACCGACCTGATCGAGCTCGCATCGTCCGACACGGAAACGGGCCGCTATCTGCAGGTCCTGATCGCGGGCGATCACAAGCTCGAGCGCAAGCTGGCGGAACCCGAGCTCGAAGCCGCGTTCCGCCAGTACGGCGCCGTCCACTACCTGCCGCCGCTGGACCGGGATGCCGCGGAGGCCTTCATCCGCGACCGCCTGCGCCTCGCCGGCGCGCCGCAGTTGGACATGTTCCTCCCCAGCGCCGTGGACGCGGCCACCCAGCTTTCGGCCGGCCTGCCGGGGGTCCTGGGCGCCATCTGCGGACAGGCCCTCCGGATCGCGGCGCAGGCGCGCCGACACCGTGTCGATGCGAGCCACGTCCAAGAGGCCGCGACGGCGCTCGGAATCGAAACGGCGCCGGATATCGAGATCGACATACCCGACCCCGCGCTCTACGCGGAGGTCCGCGAGCCCATTCCGGTTTCCTCCGCGCCGGCCGCGGGTCGCGCCGGCGGGACGGAACCGGCGCCGCACCGGCACGTCGACCCGTCTCCCACGCCCCATCGGCCGTCGACCCGCGGCATTCCGCCGGCGTCCGAGCCGCCGTCCGCCGAGGCCGAGGCGGATCCCTGGCCCGAACTCTCCGCCCCCAGGCGGGAGGACGCGTACGAGGATCAGCGCCGACCGAAGACGAACGCGCGATGGGTAGCGGCTGGACTGGCCGTCTTCGTCCTCGCCGCGGGAGCGGGCTTGGCCTTGAGCCTGACGGAGCCGGGAACGCTGCGCTCGTTCTACGCAGCCGAGACCGACGCGCCGCGTCCGGTCGCGGCACCGGCGCCCGCGGCGCAAACGCCGGCCGGCGCCGGCACGACGGGGGCCGGCACGGCAGGGGAAACGGTCGCCGCCGCGCCGCCCCCCCAATCCGCGCCATCCCGATCCGTACCGGACGAACCGGCCGCGTCGATGGTGCCGGCGGACTCCATCGCGGGGGGG
>NZ_DASYHS010000257.1:0-2176 GCF_035998295.1 Arenibaculum sp.
GCGCCTGGGGCTCGCGGCGCTGGGCCGGCTCGACGCGGTCCAGGTCGCGGGCGAAGCGCTGGTCGACCTGGCCGAGAAGACGGAGCGCACCGCCCTGCTGACGGTATGGGGCGAGCGGGGCCCGACCATCGTGCGCTGGCAACGCAGCAGCAGGTCGGTCGTCACGTCGCTGGCGCTGGGCTCGGTGCTGCCGGTGCTCAACTCGGCGACGGGGCACGTCTTCATCGCGTTCCTGCCCCGGCTGCTGACCCGCGCCCGGATCGAGGAGGAGCGGGCCCGGGCGGCGGAGGAGGGGCGCCCCGTCCCGATGGAGGAGATCGAGGCCCTGATCCGGGAGGTCCGCCGCCGCCGGCTCGCCCGCGTCGAGGGCAACCTGATCCCGGGCCTGCGCGCCGTCAGCGCGCCCATCCTCGACCACCAGGGGGAAGCCGCCGCCGCCGTCACCGTGATCGGCAGCCAGAACGGCCGCCCCGGCGAGGAGGAGACCGTCGTCGCGCAGACCGCCGGGATCGCCGCCGCCGCGTCCGCCCGGCTCGGGTTCCGCGAAAAACAGGCCTGACGACGCACGTGTCCCGAGTGGTCCTTGCGCTGCCGCTGGGGCCATGAGATGAATTCACAGGATAATTAGCTTTCGAAGCAGGTGCCGATGACGAAACGCCATGTGCCGCCGGCAACCCGCTTCCAGCCGCAGGTCCATCGCCCGGGCTCGCAGCCCGCGGTGACGCAGGCGAAGTCGGCGGGATGTATCCGCGGCTGTCCAGCCCATACGCCGCCCGTCCCGGCTACCCTGCAGATGTCGCGCCCGAAGGCACCGCCACCCGGTCCGCAGGGAGCACCCACCCCGCCCAAGCCGGCCCATGCCGCGGCTGTCCCGGTGGTGCGCCCCGGTGGCTGCCAGCCACCCGCCCGCGCTCCGATACCTGCACCGCGCCATCCGGTCCTGCAGCGCGCGAGCATTGCTTCTGCCGAGTCCGACGCCGAGTCCGACGACGAAATGGAAATGGAGGAAGACAAGGTGATGACGTTCCTGAAGGACGTCTACGGCCCGACCCACGTACCTAACCATTCCGGAACTTGGCCGCCGAGCATCACCATCCGCCCGCGGGCCTCCTTCTCCGCCATGCGGAACCGGCAGGCCATCCGGCATCTTGCCACGCGAATTTTCTTTGCCATTCAGAAATATACGCAGGCGAGCGAGGAAGAGATCCAGTGCATGGTCGTGAACGGCCGCATCTTCGTCGCTTCGAACAACAACAACTCGCTTCCAGCCCTCAAGAGAGCCTTGGCGAAGAACGGGTCGAAGCTTTACGACCTGCTGACCGCGGATCTAGGCATCGCCAACGAGCCGAGACTGGTCCGGGCGACCAACAAGATGAAGAAGCGCCTGGACGACGGCTCTCATGCGAAGCGCTCAATGGTGCACGGCATTCTGGAGGGGGTGATGAATGCGGCGCTGGATGATGCCATCATCGAGATGAAGCTGTCGTCCGGCAAGAATGCGCATTGTGCCGACTTCATCGACAATGCTGCTTATAACGGGAAGATAATATTCATAAGCGGAAAGTCGGCACATGCCGAGCAGAAGTTGATATGGACGTTGATATTGGCGGGGTCCACTAGAGCGGCCATCATTTACGGTAAGAAGCGGCCTTGCCGAATTTGCTACGAAACTCTCTCGTATGCCCAATCGATCGGCTGCAATGTCGAATTCAACGGGTATCCCGGAGGGTACTGGACGGGAAAGCCATTGAACGCACTGTCGCAGATGGTCAAGAAGAAGCTGAACGACGATCCCGAAAGTGGCGGAAGGCTGGCTACCCATTTCTCCGGGCGGAAGGGGCTCTACAAGGTCGCATACAAGGCGGGCAAGAACGGCAGCACGTCCGTCGGTGATCCGGGATACGATACGGAGTCCGATTCCGAGGCCGAGGCCTGAGCACTCGGGCTTTACCTATGGACAATGCGTTTCTCCATGCGCAAAATCATTGCGGATCGCGGAGGGCACGCCCATGGACACGATCGAACCGGCAGCAACGGATGGCGCGCGGCACTGGCCGCCCGGCGAAGTCAGCCGCATCCCCTACTGGCTCTACAGCGACCCGGAGGTCTACCGGCGGGAGCTGGAGCGCATCTTCTACGGCCCGCACTGGTGCTACGTCGCGCTGGACGCGGAGAT
>NZ_DASYHS010000267.1:0-3254 GCF_035998295.1 Arenibaculum sp.
CCCGGGCCTCTGCCGGACTTCGCGCTCGCCCCGCTGCCGGTCCCCGAAGACCCGCTGGGCAGCCGGCCGGCGCCCGCGGCCGACCCGGCCCTGGCCGACCCGCTGCCGGTCCCGCCTCCCCTGCCCGACCTGTCGCCGCGCGGCGTCCCCGCCCCGGCCATGCGCCCGCCGCCGCCCGGCCCCGCGGAGCAGGACATGGCCGCCCTGCTGGCCCCGCCGCCCGACCCGGGCCCGGACCGGGCGGTCGAGCTGCCGGCCGGCAACGAGTTCAGCATCGTGTTCGACGAGGGTGCCGCGGAGCTGGAGGCGGCCGAGAAGGAGCTGCTGACCGGCATCGCGGCGCGCATGGCCCGGAACCAGAACGCGCGCCTGCAGATCCGCTCCTACGCCACGACCCCGGAACGACGCGAGCCGGACGCGCGGCGGCTGGCGCTGCGGCGCGCCGTCGACCTGCGCCGGCTGCTGGTCGAGCAGGGCGTGCGGAGCACCCGCATCGACGTCCGCGCGCTGGGCACCGCCGACGCGGGCCCGACCGACCGCGTCGACCTGGTCCTGGTGAACTAGTGACCGCCGCCCTTCCTCCGTCCCCGTCCCGAGAGCCTCGATGTCGCGCCCGCAGCGCTTCCTGACCCGCATGTCCCTGTTCCTCGCGATCGTGGTCGCGATCGCGGTGGCGCTGTATCCCGTGCTCGAGCGCGCGTTCCTGGTCAATCCGGCCCTGAACGGCCTGATCCTCGGGGTCCTGCTGCTGGGCATCCTGTACATATTCCGCCAGGTGCTGATGCTCCGGCCGGAGGTCACGTGGCTCGAACGCTACCGCGCGGGCCATGCCGCCGACACCGGCTCCGAGCCGGTGCTGCTGGCGCCGATGGCGCGGATGCTGGGCGAGCGCAAGGGCCGGCTGTCGCTGTCGGCCCCGGCGATGCGGTCGCTGCTGGACGGCATCGCCGCGCGCCTGGACGAAGGCCGGGAGCTGTCGCGCTACCTGATCGGGCTGCTGATCTTCCTCGGCCTGCTCGGCACGTTCTGGGGCCTGATCCGGACGATCGGATCGGTCGCCGACGTCATCTCGGGCCTGTCGGCGACCGGCGACGGCGACGTCGGCGCCCTGTTCAGCGACCTGCAGCAGGGCATCGCCGAACCGCTCG
This sequence comes from Arenibaculum sp., assembly GCF_035998295.1. NCBI lineage: Bacteria > Pseudomonadati > Pseudomonadota > Alphaproteobacteria > Rhodospirillales > Azospirillaceae > Arenibaculum > Arenibaculum sp. The sequence continues at coordinate 1,149 of NZ_DASYHS010000267.1, forward strand.
CCGGCATGGGCACGGCGTTCAGCTCCTCGCTGTTCGGCCTCGCGGGGTCGCTCGTCCTGGGCTTCCTCGACCTCCAGGCGGGCCAGGCGATGAACCGGTTCTTCACCGAGGTGGAGGACTGGCTGTCGGGCGCCACGCGCCTGTCGAGCGGCGTCGGCATCGAGAGCGAGCAGTCGGTCCCGGCCTATCTCCAGGCGCTTCTGGAGCAGACGGCGGAGAACATAGAGGCGCTCCAGCGCACGGTCGCGCAGAGCGAGGAGGGCCGGCGCTCCGCCAACAACAATCTCATGGCGCTGACGGAAAAGCTCTCTACATTGACCGACCAGATGCGGGCCGAACAGACGCTGATGCTGCGCCTCGCCGAAAGCCAGATGGAGCTGAGGCCGATCCTGCAGCGCCTGTCGGACGCGCTGGGGACCGGGCAGGGCTTCGGCATCGACGACGCGACCCGCCAGCACATCCGCAACATGGACATCTACACCGCGCGCCTGGTGGACGAGGTGGCGACCGGCCGGGTCCAGGCGGTGCAGGAGATCCGCAGCGAGATCAAGCTGCTCGCCCGCACCATCGCCGCCCTCGCCGAAGAGGCCGACCGCTGAGGACCATGCTGCCGGGGCACGCTGACGGGGTATAATGGCATCGATTTCCGCCCGACGGGGCACCGATCGCAGCGTCAACGCATGGCCGATCTGGGTCGACGCCCTGTCGTCCCTGCTGATGGTCGTGATCTTCGTCCTGATGGTGTTCGTGGTCGCGCAGGTCTACCTGTCGACCACGCTGTCGGGACGCGACCAGGCGCTCCAGAGCCTCAACCGCCAGCTCGCAGAACTCGGCGAGCTGCTGGCCATGGAGCGCGAGGCGAACGTCGACCTGCGCACCAACGTGGCGCAGCTCTCCGCCCAGCTCCAGAGCTCGATCGCCGAGCGCGAGCGCCTGACGTCGGACCTCGCCACCGTGCAGGCCGAGCGCGACGAGCTCGACGGCCGGATCGCCTTGCTGTCGGGGCGCACCGAGCGCCAGGGCGAAGAGCTGGACATGGTCGCCCGCGAGCTCGAGGACGCCTTCAAGGTGATCGAGGCGGACCGGGAGAAGATCGAGCTGCAACTGCGCGAGATCGCGAGCCTGCAGGCCGACATCCAGGCGCTGCGCACGGTGCGCACCGACCTGGAAAGCCAGGTCGCCGCCCTGTCCACGCTGGTGGACGCGACCCGGACCGAGCGCGACGAGGTCGCCGCCGCCAATACCGCGCTGACGGAGGAGCTGCGGCTCACGGCCGAGCAGCGCGAGCAGCTCCTCGCCGAGCTGGGAACGATCCGCGACCGGGCGCAGCAGCTCGATACCGACCTCGCCACCGAGCGCGAAAGGACGGTGCTCGCCCAGCGCGAGGTCGAGGAGCGGGACATCAGGATCGAGGAACTCCTGGTCGCGGTGGACGCGACGGAGGCCGCCCTGACCCAGGAGCAGGAGCTGACGGAGCAGGGCCGCCAGGAGGTGTCGTTCCTGAACCAGCAGATCGCGGCGCTGCGCAGCCAGCTCCAGCGCCTGGAGGCGGCACTCGAGGTCTCGGAGCAGGAGAGCAGCGACCAGGAGGTCCAGATCGCGGATCTGGGCCGGCGGCTGAACCTCGCGCTCGCCAGCAAGGTCGAGGAGCTGTCGCGCTACCGCTCGGAGTTCTTCGGCCGCCTGCGCGAGGCGCTGGGCGACCGGCCGGACATCCGTATCGTCGGCGACCGGTTCGTGTTCCAGTCGGAGGTGCTGTTCCCGAGCGCGTCCGCGACCCTGCAGGCGGGCGGGGCGGACGAGCTGGACAAGCTGGCCGACACGCTGCTCGAGATTTCGAAGGACATCCCGCCGGAGGTCAACTGGATCCTGCGCGTCGACGGCCATACGGACGAGAGGCCGATCTCGACCGCCCAGTTCCCTTCCAATTGGGAGCTTTCCACCGCCCGCGCGATCGAGGTCGTCAAGTTCCTGGAGCAGCGCGGCATCCCGGCCGAGCGCCTGGCCGCGACCGGCTTCGCCGCGAACCAGCCGCTGGACACCGGCGACACCGAGGCCGCCTACGGCCGCAACCGGCGCATCGAGATCAAGCTCGACCAGCGCTGA
>NZ_DASYHS010000048.1:0-26526 GCF_035998295.1 Arenibaculum sp.
CACTCCCGCCACCGCGGCGCGCATGATCGGCTACGCCGACCCGGCCGCGGGCGAGACGCTGCTGGCCGAGCCCGGCATGGGCGAGCGGGTGGCCACATTGTCCGCCGCCCGCGAGGCCGGCCACGCCGCCATGTTCGAGCGCCTGGAGGCCTGGCTGGCCCACCTGGTCGAGCATTCGATCGCCAACGGCCAGACCGGCCACGCGCTGCGCGCGATCGACCGGCTGATGCAGCTCCACGGCATGAACGGCAAGGGCAACGGCCGCCTGCCCGCGATCGAACTGGCAAAGCCCGTTCCCGCCCCGATCCTGGACGACCTGGACCTGACGGCCATGCTGCCGTCCGTCGTCGCCGAACTCGCCGCCGAGCCGCCCCTGAACCGCCGCGAGCGCCGCGCCCTCAAGTCGATAACCCGCCGCAAGTAGATTTCACCCCTCTCCCATAGGGAGAGGGAGGGGCCCGCCGCGTAAAGCGGCGGGAGGGTGAGGGGTTACGCCCTCGCCATTACTGAACCACCATCACCCCCTTCCCATACTTTCACATGAGCCCCTTCCCTCCCCCACATGGAGAGGGAATATTCCCGCATGTCTTATAGAAAGCCATTCAGGCCTCCGGCTCGCTCGGGAGAGGGAACTTTCCACCATCCCCGACCCCCACCCCCACAAACCCCCACACGACCCCCACATACCCCCACATACCCCCACGCCCGCCCGAATTCCTCGGCGGCCCACCCGCCCGGCGGGCTTGCGGTCGCGAGTCGGGGCGCTATAGTCCGCAACTTCACGACGAGCCCCACACCAGGAGAACCGCCCCATGTCCCAGGCCGCCTTCGACGTCGTCGGCATCGGCAACGCGATCGTCGACGTCATCAGCCACGCGGACGACCGCTTCCTGGTCGAGAACGCGATCGAGAAGGGGGCGATGACGCTGATCGATGCGGCCCGCGCGGAGGAGCTCTATTCCCGCATGGGTCCGGGGATCGAGATGTCCGGCGGCTCGGCCGGCAACACGATGGCCGGCTTCGCCTCGCTCGGCGGGCGCGGCGCCTATATAGGGAAGGTGCGGGACGACCAGCTCGGCGCCGTGTTCCGGCACGACATCCGCGCGGTCGGCGTCAGCTTCGAGAGCTCGTCGTCGACCGGGGGCGCGCCCACGGCGCGCTGCCTGATCCTGGTCACGCCGGACGCCCAGCGGACGATGAGCACCTATCTCGGCGCCTGCGTCGAACTCGGCCCCGACGACATCGATCCCGTCCTGATCGGGTCGGCGAGCGTCACCTACATGGAAGGCTACCTCTGGGACCGGCCGGAGGCCAAGCAGGCGTTCCTCAAGGCGGCCCAGCTGGCGCACGCGGCCGGGCGCAAGGTGTCCTTGACGCTTTCGGACAGCTTCTGCGTCGACCGCCACCGCGACTCCTTCTCCGAACTGGTGGACGGGCACGTCGACATCCTGTTCGGCAACGAGCACGAGATCATGTCGCTGTACCAGGTCGACGACTTCGACCAGGCCGTCGCCGCCGTGCGCGGCCGCTGCGAGGTCGCGGTGCTGACGCGCAGCGAGAAGGGCTCGGTCGTCGTGACCGCGACCGATACCGTGGGCGTCCCGGCGGAACCGGTCGGGCGCCTGGTCGACACGACCGGCGCCGGCGACCTGTTCGCCTCCGGCTTCCTCTACGGCTACACGCGCGGACGCCCGCCGGCGGACTGCGCCCGCATCGGCGCCATCGCCGCCGCCGAGGTGATCAGCCACATCGGCGCCCGGCCGGAGGCGAACCTCGCCGAGCTGGTGGCCCGCAAGATGGGCGCCTGACCGGGTCCTTGCGTCAGCGCGTGCTCCACCAGGTCTCCACGATCGGGCCCCAGAGCGGCGTCCGCTCCGGGTGGGCGAGCGTGCGCCAATAGGCGACGCGCTCGTCGGCGAGGTGATGGAGCGGGATCACGTAATGCCCCCAGAGCAGGACGCGGTCGAGGGCGCGCACCGCCGCCACCAGCTCCTCGCGCGTGCGGGCGTGCCCCAGCCCGCCGGCCAGCGCGTCGACCACGGGGCTGCGGACGCCGGCGTAGTTGCGGCTGCCGTTCTGGTCCGCCGCGGCGCTGCTCCAGTACACCATCTGCTCGTTGCCCGGCGACAGGGTCGAGACCCAGAAGTTCAGGGTCATGTCGTAGTCGAACTGGTTCATGCGGGCGCGGTACTGGGCGCTGTCGACGGTGCGCACCCGCGCCTCGACGCCGAGCCGCCGGAGGCCGCGGGAGAATTCGAGCGCGATGCGCTCGTCGGCGGGATCGACGAGCAGGATCTCGAACCTGAAGGGCCGGCCGGCGGCATCGACGCGCCGGCCGTCGCGCACCCGCCAGCCCGCCTCGTCGAGCAGGGCCGCCGCCTTGCGCAGGTTGGCCCGCATCCCCGCCGGTCCGGTGCCGTCGGTCTTCGGCGGGGCGAACGGGCGCTCGAACAGCTCGGCCGGCAGTTCGGCCTTCCAGGGGTCGAGCAGCGCGCGCTCCGCCTCGGAGGGCAGTCCCCGCGCGGCGAGCTCGGAGTTCGGGTAGAAGCTGGCGCTGCGGGTGTAGGCGCCGCGGAACAGCGCGCGGTTCATCCATTCGAAGTCGAGCGCGTAGCCGAGCGCCTCGCGCACCCGCCGGTCCTCGAACAGGGGCCGGCGCGTGTTGAAGATCAGGGCCCGCAGCGGCTCGGGGCGGGAATGGGGCAGGACCTCCATGCGGATGCGGCCGTCGGCGAGCGGCGGCCCCTCGTAGGCCGTCGCCCACCGCGTCGGGTCGACCTCGCGACGGAAGTCGTACGCCCCGGCCTTGAACGCCTCGATCGAGACGCTCTCGTCGCGATAGTAGTCGTAGCGGACCTCGTCGAAGTTGAACCGGCCGCGGCTTATCGGCAGGTCCCGGCCCCACCAGTCCTCGACCTTGCGGTAGACGAGCGTGCGGCCGGGATCGACCGAGGCGACGCGGTAGGGGCCGCTGCCCAGCATCGGCTCCAGCCTCGTCTCGTCGAAGGTCCGACCTTCCCACCAGTGCTCGGGCAGGATCGGCATCAGCCCCATGATCAGCGCGAGCTCGCGATCGGTCCCCTCGGCGAAGGTGAAGCGGACCGAGCGTTCCCCGGTGCGCTCGGCCCGGGCCACCTTGGCGTAATAGGTGCGGTAGCGCGGGCTGCCGAGGTCCTTCAGGGTGCGCCAGGAGAACAGGACGTCGTCCACCGTCACCGGCCGCCCGTCGTGCCAGCGCGCCTCCGGGCGCAGCGTGAACTCGACCCAGGCGCGGTCGTCGGGCACTGTCACCGTCTCGGCCAGCAGGCCGTAGAGGGTGAACGGCTCGTCCCAGCTCCGCGTCAGCAGCGTCTCGTAGGTGAGGTTGAGGCCCTGTCCCGGACGCCCCCGGACGATGAAGGGGTTGAGGCTGTCGAAGCTGCCCGGGGGCCCGTGCCGGATGCTGCCGCCCTTGGGCGCGTCGGGGTTCACGTAGCCGAGATGCGCGAAGCCGGCCGGCAGGTCCGGCTCCCCGTGCATCGCGATCGCGTGCCGGGGGAGCGGCTCGGCAGCATGCGCCGGCAGGAGCGGGACGGCGGCGACAACGAGCGTCAGGGCCAGCATACGGGCGAGGAACGACATGCTTCCTCCGGGGAACCGAAGCCGCACTTTCGGCTCCGCCCGGCCGCGATTGCAAGCAACAACGGGCAGGCCCGCCCGCGACGATCGGACACCTTCGGGGCGGTGGTTTCGCCGGGAGCTTTGCCCTAAACTCCGCCGCCGTTCGAAGGCGCCGCCGGAAGGCGTCGGAGCAAAGGGAACACGGATGGACATCAGCAAGATCCCGGTGGGCAAGAACCCGCCCTGGGACGTCAACGTCGTGATCGAGATTCCGCTGCGCGGCGAGCCGATCAAGTACGAGGTCGACAAGGAGTCCGGCGCGCTCTACGTCGACCGGTTCCTGCACACGGCCATGTACTACCCCGCGAACTACGGCTTCATTCCCCACACGCTGTCGGACGACGGGGATCCCTGCGACGTGCTCGTGGTCGGCAACACCCCGGTGATGCCGGGCGCCGTCCTGCGGTCGCGGCCGATCGGCGCGCTGATCATGGAGGACGAGGCCGGCCAGGACGAGAAGGTGTTGGCGGTCCCGGTCGACAAACTGCACCCGTTCTACACGGACGTCGCCTCCTATCGCGACCTGCCGGAGATCCTGATCGACCAGATCGCCCATTTCTTCCAGCACTACAAGGACCTGGAGAAGGGCAAATGGGTCAAGATCAAGCGTTGGGCCGAGGCCGACGAGGCCGGGGCGCTGATCGAAGCCGCGATCCGGAACTACCGGGAACGCGGCGGCGCCTGACCGCCCGGGCGGCGTAGCGGGCTGCCGAGATAGGTAGTGTTCCGGAATTGAGGCCCCCCGCCCCGGGGCCTATGCTGCGCCGCACGCGACTGCACCGCATGCGACTGCACCGCGGGCCGTCGAGGAGCCGATCTCCCCGGCGGCCCGCGGCGGAACGGAGCCCGGCCATGACCATCCGCAATCTCGACCGCCTGCTCAAGCCGGGCTCGATCGCCCTGATCGGGGCGAGCCGCCGGCCGAAATCGATCGGCGCGGTCGTCGCGCGCAACCTGTTCAATGCCGGCTTCGACGGGCCGATCATGCCCGTCAACCCGCACGAGCGCTCGATCGAGGGCGTGCTCTGCTACAACTCCGTCGCCGAGCTGCCGGTCACGCCCGACCTCGCGGTGATCTGCACCCCGCCCGCGACCGTGCCCGGGCTGATCGACGAGCTGGGACGGCGGGGTACGCGGGCGGCGGTGGTCATCACCGCCGGCTTCGGCGAGAGCGGGGAGGCGGGCCGCCGGCTCCAGCAGGAGATGCTGGACGCGGCGAGGCCCCACCTGCTGCGCATCATCGGCCCCAACTGCCTCGGCGTCATGGTGCCGGGGCGCGGCCTGAACGCGAGCTTCGTCCACGTGCCGCCGCTGAAGGGCGAGCTTGCCCTCGTCGGCCAGTCGGGCGCGGTCGTGACCGCGATCGTCGACTGGGCCGGCTCGCGCGGCATCGGCTTCAGCCACCTGATCTCGCTGGGATCGATGGCCGACGTGGATTTCGGCGACCTGCTGGACTATCTGGCGGCCGACGGCGGGACGCGGGCGATCCTCCTCTACGTCGAGGCGATCACGCATGCCCGCAAGTTCATGTCCGCGGCCCGCGCGGCCGCGCGCCAGAAGCCGGTGATCGTGATCAAGGCCGGCCGCACGGAGGAGGCGGCCCGGGCGGCGGCGAGCCATACCGGCGCGCTCGCGGGATCGGACGCCGTCTACGACGCGGCCTTCCGCCGGGCCGGCATCCTGCGGGTCGACGAGCTGGACGAGCTGTTCGACGCGGCCGAGACGCTGGCGATGGGCGTCCAGGCCGGCGGCGACAGGCTCGCGATCCTGACGAACGGCGGCGGGATCGGCGTGCTCGCCACCGACACGCTGATGCAGCGCGGCGGGCGGCTCGCCCGGATCGACGACGCGACCCTCGGACGCTTGGACGGCGTGTTGCCGGCGACCTGGAGCCGGGGCAACCCCGTCGACATCATCGGCGACGCGACCGGCCGGCGCTATGCCGACGCGATGGCGGCGCTGCTCGACGACAAGGGGATCGACGCGATCCTGGTGCTGAACTGCCCGACCGCGGTCGCGGATTCGACCGAGGCGGCCGAGGCCGTCATCGAGACGCTGAAGGGCCGCCGCCGGACCGTGCTGACCAGCTGGCTCGGCGAGGCCGCGGCTCTCCAGGCGAGGCGGATGTTCTCCGCCCATCGGATACCGACCTACGACACGCCGGGCAAGGCGGTCCACGCCTTCATGCATCTCGTCGACTTCCACCGGAACCGGGAGCTGCTGATGGAGACGCCCGCTAGCGTCCCCGAGCAGTTCGACGCGGACGAGGCGGCGGCGCGCGCGGTGATCGAGGCGGCGCTGGCCGAAGGCCGGGCATGGCTCGGCGAGTTCGAGGCGAAGCAGGTCCTGGCCGCCTACGGCATCCCGGTCGTCGAGACGCTGAAGGCGGCCACGCCGGACGAGGCGATGGAGGCGGCGCGGCGCATCGGCCGGCCGGTCGCGCTGAAGATCCTGTCGCCGGACATCACCCACAAGTCCGACGTCGGCGGAGTGGCGCTGCGCCTGGAAACCCCCGAGGAGGTGCGGGCCAGGGCCAAGGCGATGCTGGAGCGCATCGCGGGGCTGAAGCCCGAGGCGCGGATCGAGGGCTTCACGATCCAGGAGATGATCTCCAAGACGGGAGCCCTGGAGCTGATCGTCGGCATGACGGAGGACGTCCTGTTCGGCCCGGTCATCCTGTTCGGCCAGGGCGGCGTCGCGGTCGAGGTGCTCCAGGACAACGCGCTGGGCCTGCCGCCGCTGAACACGAACCTCGCGCGCGAGATGATGAGCCGCACGCGCGTGTGGCGGCTGATGCAGGGATACCGCAACCAGCCCGCCGCCGCCGTCGACGCCGCGACGCTGACCCTGATCAAGGTGAGCCAGCTCGTGACCGACTTCCCGGAGATCGCGGAGATCGACATCAACCCGCTGCTGTGCGACGACGCCGGCGTCCTGGCCCTGGACGCCCGCATCCGGGTGGCACCGCCGGCGCTGCCGAGCACGCGGCGCCTAGCGATACGCCCCTATCCCAAGCGGCTGGAGCGGACGGTCGCCCTGAAGGACGGTCGCGGCTTCCTGGTGCGGCCGATCCGGCCGGAAGACGAGCCGTTGCTGCACGAGATGTTCGAGCGCCAGACCCCCGACGACATCCGCCTGCGCTTCTTCGCGCCGATCAAGCGCATGTCGCACCAGATGGCGGCGAAGCTGACCCAGATCGACTACGACCGCGAGATGGCGCTGGTCGCGGTGGCGCCGGACGCCGACGGCCGGGAGGAGATCCACGGGGTGGTCCGGATCACCGCCGATCCCGACAACGTCGAGGCCGAATACGCGGTGATGGTGCGCAGCGACATGAAGGGCCAGGGGCTGGGCCTGCTGCTGATGACGGCGATCATGGACTATGCCCGCTCGCGCGGCATCGCCGAGGTCTACGGCGAAGTGCTGCGGGAGAACACCACCATGCTGGCCATGTGCCGCGAGCTCGGCTTCTCCCGACGGGAAAGCCCGGACGAGCCCGGCGTCGTCGAGGTGCGCCTGCGGCTCACGGCCTGAGCCTACCAGTCGTCGTCACGCCCGAGGTCGCGCTTGATCGACTTCCAGGCGGACGACGCCATGTAGACGAAGCTGAACCCGACCGCGTTGACGACCAGCACCACCGCGATCATCCCCAGCATGGACTGGCGGTCGAGGAACGTGCGCAGCGTGCCGTCGCGGTGGAGCATGACGAGCACGGCCGCCGTGCCGCCGATCAGGAGAAGCGGCAGCACGGCCTTGAGGAGAGCCGGCAGGAACCTCCGCCGAGGAGAGATCCCGCCGGGCGCAACGGACAGATCGCGGTCGTCCATCGTTCGATCGCCCCGGTCATCGCGAAGCCCGGCTTGGGACCTCATGATACAGGCAATCCCCCGTTCCCCGCAAACGCCCCGGCCCGGCGCCCCGGCCTGGCGCCCCGGTCAGAGCATCGTCGCGATGACGCGGTCGGGCGGGGCATGCCCGTCGACGAAGGACTTGATGTTGACGATCACCTTCTCGCCCATGTCGATGCGGCCCTCGATGGTGGCCGAGCCCATGTGCGGCAGGAGCACCACGTTGTCTAGGGCGAGCAGCTTAGGGTTGATCGCGGGTTCGTGCTCGAACACGTCCAGCCCCGCGCCGGCCAGCTCGCCCTTCTCCAGCATGCGCGCGAGAGCCGTCTCGTCGATCACCTCGCCGCGCGAGGTGTTGACGACATAGGCATGGGAGCGCATCAGCTTGAGGCGGCGCGCGGACAGCAGATGGTACGTCGCGGGCGTGTGCGGGCAGTTGACCGAGACGACGTCCATGCGCGCCAGCATCTGGTCTAGGCTCTCCCAGTAGGTCGCCTCCAGCTCGGCCTCGATCTCGGGGTGGACGCGGCGACGGTTGTGGTAGTGGATCGACAGGCCGAAGCCCCGCGCGCGCCGTGCCAGCGCCTGGCCGATGCGCCCCAGCCCGATGATGCCGAGCCGCTTGCCATAGATGCGGTGGCCGAGCATCGTCGTCGGCCCCCACCCCTTCCACTGGCCCGAGCGCACCAGGCGCTCGCCCTCCGCGAGGCGGCGGGAGACCGAGAGGATCAGCGCCATGGTCATGTCCGCCGTGTCCTCGGTCAGCACGCCCGGCGTGTTCGTGACGACGATGCCGCGCTGGCGCGCCGTTTCCACGTCGATGTGGTCGACGCCCGTGCCGAAGGAGGCGATCATGCGCAGCTGCGGCCCCGCCTCGCGCAGGATCGCCGAGTCGATCCGGTCGGCGACGGTCGGCACCAGGATCTCGGCCGTGCGGACGGCCTCGACGAGGGCGGCCGCGTCCATCGGCTCGTCGTCGAGATTGAGGCGCGTATCGAACAGCTCCATCATGCGCGTCTCGACCACGTCGGGCAGCCTGCGCGTGACGATAACGAGCGGCTTCTTCCTTTCGGGCATGGCGGCCGTCTCCTCCCCGGATTTCCCCTTGCTGTACCAAGGCCGTGCGACGCTTGTCCAGGGGTGCGCCCGGGCTTCCGCCGAAACGCCGTCCGGCCTATAGTCCGCGCCGACCACCCCCCTGCCCCGATGGACGGCCGACCAGGATGTTCCGTGCCAAGACCTTGCTGCTGCTTGCCTGCCTCCTGCCGGCCCTTCCCGCCGGCATCGCCGCCGCCCAGGCCCCCGCGGCCGGCGTCGCCCGCCCGACCGGCCTGCCGATCCCGCGCTTCGTGACGCTGCGCTCGGGAGAGGTCAACGTGCGCACGGGCCCGGGGACGCGCTACCCCGTCGAATGGGTGTTCGTGCGCAAGGACGTCCCGGTCGAGATCACGGCGGAGTTCGACACCTGGCGGCGAATCAGGGACTGGGAAGGTGCCGAGGGCTGGGTGCATCAGAGCATGCTGTCCGGCCGGCGCGCCATCGTCGTGACCGGCGACGTCCGAAGCCTGAGGCGGTCGCCCGAGCCCGCGGCTTCAGCCGTGGCCCGGCTGGAGCCCGGGGTCGTCGGCACGCTCCAGCGCTGCCGGGCCGACTGGTGCGAGGTCGAGGTGGAGGGCTACGAAGGCTGGCTCGCCCGCACCGAGTTCTGGGGCGTGTATCCCGAGGAGCAGCTGAACTGAGGCGGGAGCTCAGCCCGCCGGCCGGGTCGCCGCCAGCGAACCGAGACGGTCGGCCTCGGCCTCGAGATGGTGGTCCTGGACGACCGCGACGCCCTGGCCGAACGGATTGCGGACGCGCCCGGCCCGCTGCTGGACGACATGGGCGAGCTCGTGCCCGATCAGCTGCAGGCCGCGTGGCGTCTCGGGCTGGAACTGCCCGGGCGCGAAATGGAGGCTCGACCCGATCGTGAAGGCGACCGCGCCGATCGCCGAGGCGTGGGAGCCGACATGGACGCGCACGTCGGAGAAGTCCGTCTTGAAGAAGGATTCCATCCGCTGCCGCACGCCGTCGGGCAGCGGCCGGCCGCCGGCCGAAGGGATCGCCATGCCGTCGGGCAGCGACGACGCCCAGCCGCCCCCAGGCAGGTCCATGGCCCCCTTGGCCTGGACCGTCCGGCCCGGACCGGGGGCGGGCGGCGCATGGCGCACCCAGGTCGGGCGGCCCGCGAAGCTGCCTTGAAGCGTGCCGCTGCGGCCGTGCAGCCCCGTGGGCGGCACCCGCTGGGCGGCATGGGTCGGGCGAGGACCCGTCGAACGGCTCGTGCCGGCTGGCTGGCGCTGGGACATGGTCGTGCGATCCGCAAACCCCTGACCGCGGCATCATGCCTCGCCGCCCCGGAAGGTTCAAGCCTCTCTCGCGCGCTGCGCGAGGAAGTCACGGTAGAGGGCTACCCGCCCATCCAGGTCGAGGCGCGGGCAACTGAGGCACAAGGTCTGGCCGAGGCGGTCGCGCAGGCAGCAGACCCGGCGGACATGGGCGACCTCCGGCAGGCCCGGAATGCCGACCGGTATGGTGCGTACGGGGTCGAGCAGGGGGTTGCGGCCGTCGAACCACGGCACCTCCGGCCGCCCCAGGACCGCCTCGGCATGGCGGGCGGCGGCCCCGGCAAGCTCCGGGCGCCCGGCCAGCGTGCGGTAGGCGAAGGCGAGCAGGCCGCCGAGGTTGGACCAGGCGACGCGCGGGCTGAGGCCGCTCGCCTCTCGGACCGCCGCGACGACGCGCGCCGCGTGCCGGCCGAGCAGGGCGCCGTAGAACGGGGCGAGGTCGGCCGGGTCCCGCTGCTCCCCGCGGACCGCGGCGCCGGTGCGCAGATGGACGGCGACGGGCTCGCCGCCCTCGGTCCGTACCCAGAGGTCGGACGGGGCGGCCGTGATCACCACGCCCGCGAAGACCGGCGCCAGCAAGGGCGGCAGAACCGTCCGGAAATACGCCTTGGTCCAATCCGAACCGACGGCCCGCGGGTCGCCGCCCGGCCAGCGCGCACCGTAGGTGGCGAGCGCGGCCGCCAAACCCTCGCCGAGCAGGGCGTCGCCTGCCACGCAGCCCTCCGGCGCGCGGGACGCGATGCCGATCGGATCGACGCCCAGCCCGCGTACGAGCGCGTCCGCGGACCGCAGGAGTACGGAGGATCGGTCGGGCATCATCGGCTCCGGGGGCCGGCGCGGTTGACCGCGCGCAGGATCAGCAGGAAATACGGGGCGCCGAGCAGCGCCGTCACCAGCCCCGCCGGCAGCTCGCGCGGGGCCAGCGCGACCCGGCCGATCAGGTCCGCGGCTCCCAGCAGCAGGGCACCGAGCAGGGCGGCCACCAGCAGGCGCCAGCGATAGCCGCCGCGGCACAGCATCGCCGCCGCATGGGGAGCGACGAGCCCGACGAAGGCGATCGTGCCGGTCACCGCTACCGCCGACGCGGCCAGCGCGGTCGCGACCGCCAGCAGGAGCACGCGCGCGCGCGCGGCCGGCAGGCCGAGCGAGCGGGCCGCGTCGTCGCCGAGCCCCAGGAGGTCGAGCCACCGTCCCAGCAGCAGGGCGGCCGGCAGCAGCAGGACGGCCCAGGGCAGCAGGAACTCCAGCGCCGGCCAGCTCCGGCCGTAGGTCGACCCGACGAGCCAGACCAGCGCCTGAGCCACCTGGAGCCCCGCCTCGGCGACCGCGAAGCTGCTCGCGGCCGCGCAGAAGGCGCCGACGCCGATACCCGTCAGGGCCAGTGTTTCCGGCGAGGCGACGCCGCGGCCGGCCAGCAGCAGGACCAGCGCCAACACCCCGGCCCCGCCGGCGAGCGCGGCCGCCTGCATCGCGCCCAGCGAAAGTCCCGGCACGATCAGCAGCGCCGCCAGGGCGGCCAGCCCCGCCCCCTGGCTGACGCCCATCAGGTCCGGGCTCGCGAGCGGATTGCGGGTGACACCCTGGAAGATCGTGCCGCTCGCCGCCAGCATGGCCCCGGCCAGCATCGCGACCAGCAGGCGCGGCAGCCGGAGATCGACCAGCGCCAGCGGCCCGGCCGCCTCGCCCCACAGCCAGCCCAGCGACAGGCCCGAGGCGCCGGCCGACACGCCGAGCACGCCGACGACGGCCAACCCCGCCACGGCGGCCGCGGCGGCCGGCGCCGGCGGCAGGCCGAGCGGCCGCAGCACGGTCCCGTGCCGGCGCGAGGACGGCATGGACGCGGAGCGCCGATGGAGCAGGAAGACCAGCAGGGGCGCGCCGACGGCCGCCGCCGCGATGCCGGCCGGCAACGCCTCCCCGCCGAATGTGCGGGCGAGCAGGTCGGCCGCGAGCAGCAGCACGGCTCCCCACAGCGCCGACAGCGGGATCAGCACGGCGTGCCGGCGGATACCGATCAGGCGCAGCAGGTTGGGGGCGACCAGCCCGACGAAGCCGATCGGCCCGGCCAGGCAGACCGCCGCCGCCGCCAGCAGGATCGCGAGCGCGGCCGCCCCGGCCCGCAGCCCGGCCACGTTCTGGCCGAGGGAGCGGGCCGCATCCTCGCCGAGTGCCGTCAGGTCGAGGGCGCGGGCGAGCGGCAGCGCGAGCAGGATGCCGAGCGCCACGCGGGGCAGCGCCTCGGCGGGACCGGCCCAGTCCGGCTGGGCGAGCGAGCCCGCCCCCCAGATGAACAGGCCTGCGGCCGCGGTCTCGTGGAACAGGGTGATCGCGCCGGCCAGCGCGCCGAGCGCCAGCGACAGCGTCACCCCCGCGAGCGCCAGGCCGACGGGACTGGCACGCATGCCGCCCGCGACGGCATAGGCCGCCAGGCCCGCCGCGGTGCCGCCCAGGAAAGCCGCGAGCAGCGGCGGCACGCCGGAGGCCGGCAGGAACACCAGCAGGATCACCAGCGCCAGATGCGCGCCCGCCGTCACGCCCAGTATGCCCGGCGAGGCGAGCGGGTTGCGGGTCACGGACTGGAACAGCGCCCCCGAGACCGCGAGCGCCGCGCCGGCCAGCACGCCCGCCGCGACGCGCGGCAGGCGCAGGTGCAGGACCAGGGCGCGCAGCAGCTCCGGGTCGTCGCCCGCCCCGTCGCCGGGAAGGGCCAGCGCGGCGGCGAGCAGCACCAGGAGCAACATGCCGCCCGCGGCGGCGCTTGCTGCGACCAGCGGGCGGGAGCCGGGCCGCGCCGCGCCGCGCCGGGAACCGCGCACGAGGTCCCCGGCCGTCACGGCGCACCCGAAGCGCCGGGGGCGCTCCAGCTCGGCAGGCACATGGGCATCCCGGTCACGGGATGGGGCACCATCACCGTGTCCAGGCCGAACACGGCGGCGACGCGGCCCGGCGTCACCACCTCGCCGGGCGCCCCCTCGGCATGGATGCGGCCGTCCTTCAGGAGAACCATGCGGTCGCTGTAGGCCGCCGCCTGGTTCAGGTCGTGCAGCACCCAGGCCAGCGTCAGGCGGAGCCGCCGGTTGAGCCCTCGCAGCAGTTCCAGCACCTCGACCTGATGGCGCATGTCGAGATACGTCGTCGGCTCGTCGAGCAGCAGCACGTCGGTGCGCTGGGCGAGCGCCATCGCGATCCAGGCCCGCTGGCGCTCGCCGCCGGACAGCGTCTCGACGGTGCGGTCGCGGTGGCCCGGCAGGCCGGTCGCGTCCACCGCCCAGGCCATCGCGGAGCGGTCCTCGGCCGAGAATCCGTCGAACAGGCCGCGATGGGGATTCCGGCCGAAGCCGACCAGGTCCCAGACCGTGGCGCCGGAGGGGATCTCCGGCGTCTGGGGCAGCAGCGCCACGCGCCGCGCGAAGCTGCGCCGGCCGAGCCGGCGGGCGTCGGCGCCGTCCAGCAGCACCTCGCCCGAGCTGGGCTCGATCAGGCGGGCCAGCAGGCGCAGCAGGGTGCTCTTGCCCGATCCGTTCGGCCCCGCGAGCGCCGTGACGCTTCCGGGCGGGAACGCCAGGTGGACGCCGCCGTCCCCCCCGACGATCGTCCGGCCGCCGGCCGAGAAGACGAGGCGGCGTCCTTCGAGCACCGCCCCGCCCCCGCTGTTCCGCACCATGCCGGCGCCCGTCAGTAGCGGATCGCGTAGCGGATCGATGCGCGGGCACCGCGCGCCGCCGCGTAGGCGTACTGGATGTTGGAGGCCTGCCCGACCGGCGTGATGTACTGCCGGTTCAGCAGGTTCTCGATGCCGAGCTTCAGCGTGCCGGGGCCGGCGTCCAGCTCCGAGATCAGGTCGAGCGTCACGAAGCCGTTCACCTCTCCCTCGAAGGCGCGGGTGCCGTCGAAGCGGTCGCGGTCGGCGACGGCCAGGAGCTGGAGCCGGTTGCGCCATTCCGGGAACGGGTTGTACTCGCCGAACAGGGTCAGCTTGGCCGGCGCGATGCGCGTGCCGTCCAGGTAGCGGTCGAGCTCGCCGTCGGCGTTCGTGTCGGTCTCGCCCTCGTACCAGGTGAAGGTGCCGCCGGCGGCCCACAGCGCCGAGGGCCGGTAGGCGAAGGTGGTCTCGACGCCGTAGATCTCCTCCTTCTGGCGCAGCAGATCGAAGTTCGGCGGGCCGGCATAGGTGCTGCCGAGGTCGGAGGTGCTGAAGAACAGGGTCACCGATCCTTCGGCCGCGCCCCAGTCGCCGCGCAGCCCGATCTCGTAGTTGTCGACGACCTGCGCCTCGGGATTGATCACGTCGATCGAGGGCGCGTTGGTCGCGCGCAGCAGCCGGCCGATATCGGCGACCGAGAAGCCCTGGCTGAAGCCGGCGAAGACGTCCATGTCGTCGGTCAGCGTATAGACGGCGCCGAGGTTGTAGACGGCCTGCTGGTAGCGCAGCTGCCCGCCCTGGACCGTCGTGTAGGGCACCAGCACGCCGCCGGCCACGCGGGTGTTGGTGAAGGTCGGGATGTCGAGCTTCATCGTCTCGTAGCGCACGCCGCCGCGCAGCAGCAGCCGCTCGCCGACCGGCACCTCGAGCTGCAGGAAGGGGGCGATGCTGGTCTGCTCGATGTCCGGGACATAGCTCGTGCCGGCCGGCAGCGGCACGGCGGTGGAGAGCAGGGGCTGGCCGGTCTCGTCGGACAGGTAGTCGGCGCCCCAGGTGACGGTGGCGCCCCCGAGGCTGGGCAGTGGCGTCTCGACCGCCGCGCGCAGGCCCAGCTTCTTCGAGGTGATCGAGGACTGGTACCGGTTCGGCAGGTAGTAGGCGTTCACCGTCTCGTAGTCCTGGTAGTAGGCCTGGAGCGTAACGTCGCTGCCGAGCACGTCCTGGATCGAATGCTCGAGGTTGAGGACGAGGTTCTCGGTCCCGGTGTTCTCGCCGGGCGGGCTGCCCGGAATGGCCCGCACCTTGCCCGTCGGCCGGCCGAAGGCATTGGTGAGGTCGGTCGAATAGTCGGTGTCCTGCTCCTGGTCGTAGTAGAGCGCGCTCAGCTGCAGGCGCTGGTCGTCGGTCAGGCGCAGGCCGACCTTGCCGTGCAGGTTGCGCACCGTGCTGTCGGAGAGACCGGTCTGCTGGTAGGGATCGGGCGGGATGCGGTCGCCGTCGGCATCGAAGTAGCTGCCGATCTTCTCCCCCGAGGCGGTGAGGGAGTAGTCCAGCCGCCCGGCGGCCCCGCTGACGTTCTGCACGAACTCGCCGCCCAGGCTGTCGGCGGGATGGGAAAGCGACAGGTCGAGGCCCAGCTCCGTCTTGAAGTTCGGCCCGCCGCCCTCGGCCGCCCGGGTGATGATGTTGATGGTGCCGCCCGTGGCTCCGTAGCCGTAGGTCGCGGCCGAGCCGCGGATCACCTCGATCCGCTCGATCGCGGACAGATCGATCGTGTTGAGGTCGCGCGAGGCGCTGCGCAGCGGCGTCGACTGGGGGACCCCGTCGATCAGGACCAGGAAGTCGCGCCCGCGCATCTGCTGGCCGATATTGCTGGCGGACTGCGTCGACAGGCCGAAGCCCGGCACGAACTGGCCGAGCAGGTCGCCGAGCCCCTGCGAGACGACGGCCTGGCGATCGATCTCATCGCGCTCGATGATGGTGACCGAGCCCGGGATCGCCGAGATCGGCCGCCCGCCCCCGCCGCGCGTGGCGGTCACCGTGATGGCGTCGAGGCTGGTGGCTCCCGTCGTGGCATCCGACGTGGCACCCGACTGCGCGGCCGCGGGAACGGCCCAGGCGCCGAGCACCGCCGCGAGCAGGCTCGCGGTCACGACGCGGGAGGGATCGAAGGCGATAGGCGTCATCGTCGTTTCTCGATTTTTCGTAGTGTCAGGGAAGGAGGGCGTCGGCGACGCGCCCGGCCATGGCCGAGACCGAAAGCGGGCCGCCGAAGGTCCAGGTGTCGGAAGGAAGGGCATGGACGCGGTCGTTCGCGACGAAGTCGAGCCGCGGCCACACCGGGTTGGCACCCAGGCGCTGGAAGACGTCGTCCCCGGGCTGGACGATGTGGAGCAGATGCGCGTCGCGGATCGCGGCGAGGGACTCGATGCCCGCGGTGGTGAAGCCGAAGCGTTCGGCAGGACCCTTCCAGGCATTGACGAGGCCGAGACGATCGATCACGCCGTCGACCAGGCTGCCGTCGGTGAAGACCCGCGGCGAGGGTGAGCCGGGCAGAAACTGGGCGACGAGCACCGGCGCGCCGGCGAGCCCTGCCTGCGCGAGCCGCTCCCGGCCCCGGTCCAGCACGGCGTCCATATCGGCCAGGACCCGCTCCCCCTCCTCCTCGCGCCCGACCATGCGGGCGACCGCGCGGAAATCCTCGACCGTCTGCTCGAACTGGCCTTGGCCGTCGGCCGGGAAGCCTTCGAACAGAACGGTCGGCGCGATCGCCGAGAGCTGGTCGTGAATCGCGGCATGGCGGAAGGCCGGGCCGAGGATCAGGTCGGGGCGCAACGCCGCGATCGCCTCGAGGCTCGGCTCCTGGCGGGTACCGACGTCGGCGGCGCCCGCCAGCCGCTCGGCGCCCACGCCGACCCACTGGCGGTATCCCGCGAGATCGGCGACGCCGACCGGAGAGACGCCGACGGCGGCGAGGGCCTCCGCATAGGCCAGGTCGAGCACGACGATCCGTTCCGGCACGCCCTCCAGGACCGCCGTGCCGAGCGCGTGGGGAACCTCCAGCCTGTCGGCGCGCGCGGCGGACGCGAATGCCAGGATCAGGACCAGGACCGGCAGCAGGAAGATGCGCATCGCTCACGCCCCCAGCGCGTGGTGAAGGCGCGGGGATCCGATCGTCGGGCCGGCGTCCGCTCCGGCGGCGTCCCAGGCGACGAGGTCGGGCGCGTCGTCCGTGTCGTAGGCGGGACGGCCCAGCAGGTCGTTGACGATGGTGGCGCCGCGCCAAGCCATGACGCTGAGTTGCGGCTCGGCGATGCCGTGGCTGTAGCGGCCGAGGTTCTGGGCGTAGATGCGGTTGGCGGGCGGGCCGTCCCATTCGACCGCGAAGGCGGCCGAGAGCCGGAACCGGCCCTGGGCGTCGAAGCGGATGCGTTCGGCTAGACGTCCCAGGCAATCGGGGAACGCGCCGGCGAAGCCGGTCGCCAGGATCACGACGTCGGCCGCGATCGTCTCCAGCGTACCGGTCAGGCCGTTGCGCGCGGTCAGCAGCCACCCTCCCGTCCCCGGCTCGAGCGCCACCACCTCGCGGTTCGGCATCAGCGCCGCCGGATCCCGGCTCTCCAGGCATTGGGCCACGTAGAGCCGCTGGTAGATCTCGCGGATGGTCTCGACGGAGATGCCGTCGCCGGCGAGCTTCTGCTGTTCGACGATGCGGGCCTTGCGCGAGGTCGGCAGCTCGTAGAAGCGGCGCACGTAGCCGGGAGTGAAGTACTCGTTGGTGAACGCGGTCTCGTCGATCGGCTCGAAATTGGGGCGGCGGCTCAGCCAGAAGACCCGCTCCGGCGCGCCGGCCCCGTCGGAGATGGCGTGCAGGAACACCTCCGCCCCCGTCTGCCCGCCGCCGACGACCGCGACCCGCTTGCCCGCCAAATCGGGAGCGAGGGTCGCGATGCGGCCGGCGTGGAAGCAGGTCGGCCCGAGATGGGGCCGTGCCCATTCCGGCACGAAGGGCCGCACCCCCGTGGCCAGGACGAGGTTGCGGGCACGCCGCGTGCCGTCCGAACAGTGCAGGGTGAAGGCCCCGTCAGCGAAGTCCAGCTCGCGCACCTCGACGCCGAAGCGCACGGTGTCGAGCCGTTCGGCGACCCAGGAGAGATAGTCGGCGAACTCCCGCCGCAGCACGCGGTCGAAACCGGCATTGAGGAAGCGGTAGAAGCGCTTGCGCGCGACCAGATAGGCGGTGAAGGAATAGGGGCTGGTCGGCGCCACCGCGCTCACCAGGTCCTTCAGCCACGAGGTCTGCAGCCGCGCGTCGGGCAGCATCAGCCCGGCGTGCCAGGCGAACCGCGGCGACCGGTCCAGGAACAGCGCCTTCACCTCCTCGATCGGGTCGAGCAGTGCCGCGACGCTGAGATTGAACGGGCCGGCGCCGATGCCGGCCAGGTCGAGGACGTCGGATGTCATGGGCGGGGGGTCTCCGTTGGCTCGCCGCGGACGGGATCGAAGCGGTGGAGGGGGTTCGCGAGGTCGCTGCCCAACTCGGGCACCGGGCGCTGGGCTGCGTCGCCGTAGCCGATGCGGAAGCGCGCGCGGTTGATGCAGACGCGCTCCATGGTCGGGCGGAACAGGTCGTAGAGGCGGAAGCGCGGCGCGAGGTCCGGGTTGGCGGCCTGGTAGCGCCGCAGGACCCGCGCGAGGACGGCGTAGAACTCCTCCTCCGGGAAGCCGTCCGCGGCGGTCAGCCGCTCGGACAGGAAGCGCAGCACGGTCACGAAATGGCCGGTCTGTAGGTCGTGGATCTGGTGCGCGGCCGGCCGCTTCGGCAGTACGGCCAGCGCCGCGGGCTCCAGCGAGCCCAGCTCAGGGAACGGCGGGTCGACCACGTCGCAGTCCCCCTGGAGGTCCTTGACCGCGAGACGGACGGGAGCGGCGTCCTTCAGGACGAGAGTCAGGTTCTGGCCATGGGCGATGAAGCCGATCCCCCACCGGCACATGAAGTGGTAGAGCGGCACGACAACGGCCGCGAACAGCCGCTCCAGCCATTCGGCGTGCCCGAGGCCCGAGCGCTCGATCCAGGCGCTGGCGAGCGGCCGCCCGGCGTCGTCGCAGTGGTGGAGCGCGCCCAGCATCACTCCAGTCTCCCCGGGGCGCAGATGGCGCTCCACGCTCTCGCGCCAGATCGCGCCCAGCATCTCGTGGAACTGGTAGGGGCCGTCGGGCAGGCGCTCGTAGACGGGATGCGGGTAGAAGGCGCCCGCGACCTCGCCGAGCACGATGGTGCCGGCGTCGGCGAGCACCGGGTCGGTGGCGGCGATGTCCGCCAGCCAGCGGGACAGCTTCGGGCCGGCGGCCATGTAGCGGCCGGGGATGCCGCGCCAGCAGGACGTGTTGAGGATGGTCAGCGGCAGCTTCACCTGCAGCCGTCCCGGCCGGTCGGCGTTCGCGAGCGTGCGCAGGGACTGCTGAGGGAGATAGGCGTCGCCGAAGCTGCCGAGCGGGACGATGCGCCCGGAAGCGATCTCGCCCGCGAAATGGGGCAGGACCGCGTTGGTCCATTGCCAGGGATGGACCGGCATCAGGACGTACCGGTCCGGATCGACGCCCGCCGCCCGGCAGGCGGCCCGCAGGCGCAGGCGCTCGGCCGCGTCGAGGGACTGCTCCAGCAGCGCCTCCTCGTCCAGGTCCGGGGCGAGCGACAGGCGGCAGCGCTCCCGGTCGGCCGCGATCCAGACCAGGCGGAACGTCGGCTCCGATTCCGGGGCGAAGGCGAGGTGGTCCTCCAGCCCCCAGCCGATGCGGCCCTTGTTCGCGGGCGCCTTGGGATGGCCTTCCAGCCGGCATTGCAGCCGGTCGGGATCGAGCGCCGCCAGGGCGGCGGCGTCCATGCCGGAATTCGCGGCCGCGACCCGCATGTCGGCGAGCAGCGTGCTCGACAGCTCCTTCAGGTAGGTCGCGAGCGTCGCGGCGTCCGCGCCAAGTTCGGCGCGGGCGTCGACGAAGAAGCCGCAGGCATCGTCCGCCGGCCCCTCGGCGCCGCCGGCGCGGCGCGTCATCGAGGCGGGCTCGACCGCGATCTGGCCCCAGATGCGCCGCCGGCCCCGGAAGGCGTAGGTGGCGCCCGAATCGAGGGGCAGCTCGAAGGTGCCGCCGGCCCCGGTCTCGACGGGACGCAACGCCTCCTCCCAGGACAGCTCCGAGATGGTCTTGGCGATCAGCCGGCGGTTGACCAGCCGCCACAGCGCGCCGTCGCCGAGCGTGCGGACCGCCGCGTCCAGCGGGTCCGGCGCCGCCCGTTGCGCGAGCGCGGCCGTCACCGGAGTATCTCCTCGAAGAACCGGTCCCGTTCGCAACGCATCAGCGCCGCGCGCTTGTGCGGGAAGTCGAACTCCTTGACCTTGTCGAAGCCGGCCGCCGAGGCGTGCTGGAGCATCTTGACGTGCGAGGCCCGCGGCTCGCCGACGACGGCACGGGTCCGCGGCTCGTCCAGGAACAGGTAGTGGTTGATGGCGCGGAACCAGGCGATCGTCCTGGCCCGGCCGAGATGGCGCGGATTGCCGACCAGGAAGTGCCAGCCGCGGTCCCAGTCGTCGGCCTCGTAATGGGCGCCGAGCCGGTCCTCCTTGGCCCAGTAGACCTCGAAGTAGCAGCCGGGCTCACCGTCGAGCGAGCCGATCAGGGCATAGGCGTGGGGATCGGCGTCGAGGGTCTCGAGGTACTCGGCCAGTTCGGGCTTCGGCTTGGCGAGTTCCCAGAAATAGGCGACGCGGCCCTGGTTCATCCAGCCGTGGAACAGGTCGAGGTCCGCGACGGGGTCGATCGTGCGCAGCGACAGCGTCGCCCCGACCTCGCGCACGAAGCGCTCGTAGACGAGGCCACGGGGCGCGGGCGGGCGCAGGGGATGGGTCCCGCCATGGATGCAGGGCACGAGGAGGTACGGGAACGCGGCGGGCGGGCGCGGGCCGTGCCAGAGCAGCGGCACCTGCAGCAGGCCCGCGCGCCGGCACATCGGCAGGCCGGTTTGCGCGTCGTTCCCATGGACGAGGGACGGCGGCAGCGCGGCCGGGTCCGCGTCGAGCAGGACCCGGTCGGTCCCGGGCCGCTCCTCGAAGACGGCCGCCAGCCGGGCGGCGAGGTCGGCGGGCTCCCCGGCGCCGGGCCGGCGCAGGTCGAGGACGGGGGCGGCCGCCAGCGGGTTCGGCATCGGGACGTATGCGCCGGCGGGGTTGCCGTCGGCGAGCGTCTCCTCGACGCCCCCGGCGCCGAGGCGGAAATTCGCCTTCGACCACAGTTGGGGCGACTCCAGGAGCCAGCGGACCGCGGACGGATCCCGCAATCCCCGGGACAGCAGGCGTTCGAGGGCGTCGCGCAGCCGGTCGAGGAGTAGGCGTTCCGGGGCGAGGCCGGCGACGGCCAGGGCGGTGACGACCCCGAACACCGCGTTGACGACGAGATAGTAGCCAACGAGACGAGCGGTCGTCGCGTCGTCGAAGACGTTGTCGAGGTCGCCGGCCAGCTCGGGATGGGCCTGCGCCACCAGGTCGCGGCCGAGCCCGGTGAAGCCCGTTCCCTGGCAGTCCCGGAAATGCAGCACCGCGGGCCAGCCACCCGCCAATCCGAGGACGACGTTCTGCTGGTGTGCGCTGAACAGCAGGCCGTAATCCGCCTGCGCGACCAGCAGCGGCTCCAGCGCGACGGCAAGGAAACGGTCGAACCAGGACAGCGCCGCCGCCCCGGCGTCTGTGCCCTCGCGCGCCGCGGCGCCGCGGACGACCCTCGCGAGCAGGCCTTCGCCGCCGAAGGGATCGTCCTGGCACAGCGTCGCGAGCACGCAGGCCTCGAACGGCCCGGGCCCGCGGAACGGGTTGTCGCGCAGGACCACGGTCGAGGCGGCGACCGGGCCGCTCGCGGCGAGCAGCGACAGATGCGCCGGCTCCCTCATGACCCGGAAGTCCGGGAAGCGCGCCGCAAGCTCGCGCCCGAGCGGCCCGTCGAGGATGCGGTCGACGCGCAGGCCCCGGTCGACCTCGCGCGCCTGGAGCACGCGCGTCGAGTTGGTGAGGCGCACGCCCAGCGAGAATTTCAGCATGTGCGCGGCGTGCGGCGCATGAAGCGTGCGCAGCGACGTCGTCGCCCGCCAGGGGCTGCCCGCGGTGCCGAGGGGGCGCAGCCGGCCGTCGGCCACCAGGCCCGCGACCTCGGGCAGGCGCAACAGGCGCTCGGCCTGCCAGGGATGCTGGGGCAGCAGGGTCCAGTCCGGCCCGGGGAGCGCCCGCTCCAGGAAACAGGCGCCGAGCTGCGGATCGTCGAGCGCCGGCCGTCGCACCAGCGCGTCGGGGTCCGGCGCGGTCGTGGCGACGGACGCCGCCGAGCGGTGGACCGCGAACCAGGCGAGCGGGAAGGCGCCGCCGTGCTCGGGCGCATAGGCATGCGCGTCCTCGGCCGAGAAGCCGTCGCGACTCTTCGGCGTGGGGTGGACGGGGTGGCCGAGCAGGAGCGCCTGCTCGGCGTCGGCGAAGTCGACCGTTCCGTCGGCGGGTCCCCGTTCGGCCAGCGCGACGGCAATGTTGGCGCGGCTCTCGCCGACGCGACGCAGGAAGGCGTCGCGGGCCGCATCGGAGAGCACGCCGACGATCGCCGGCTCGGCCGCGACGAGGCGGGCGAAGCGGTCCAGGCCGATGGCGGCGCCCGGCGGCAGGCCCGGCCCTTCGGCCAGCAGCGGCAACGCGAAGCCGTGACGGCCGGCCAGCGACCGGCGGGCCAGGATCGCGTGCACCGTGATCCCCGATCGGGCCATCGGGAAGGCGGCGACCGGGCGGCCGGCCGGATCGAACCGCCGGGCCTCGGCTGCGGGCAGCAGGCGCCAGCCTGCCCAGTCGCGCATCAGGGCGTTCAGGAAGGCCGCCGACGCGTGGCGCTCGGCGAGCGCGGACGGGTCCAGCGGGTCGGGTTCCTCGCGCATTCGGACGGCAAACGACATGGAACGCTACCTCCGGCAGGGTCGGGACGGGGTTCGGCCGGGCCACGAACAATCGGCTGGCGAATCCGGTGTTTGCGACTGATAATGCGAGTCGTTCTCATCTGCAAGGGGTTTAGTGATGACGCCGCTGATCCTGGCGACCGGCGCGATGGGCCTGGGGCAGTCCGTCCTGTTCATGCTGGTGCCGTTGCTGGCGGAGCACACCGGCCTCCAGCCGTGGCGGCTCACCTTCGCGCTCGCGGTCGGGACCCTGATGTTCCTGGTCGGCGCGCCCCGGCTCGGCCGGGCCAGCGACCGGTTCGGCCGGCGGCCCGTGCTGGCGATGGCGGTCGGCGGCTATCTCGCCAGCAGCCTGCTGCTCGCCGCCGTGGTCGTGGCCGCCGCGGCCGGTATCCTCGGCCCGGAGACGGCCTTCGCCCTGCTGCTCGCGTCGCGCGTCGCGCACGGGCTGACGGCGTCGGGCATCCTGCCGGTCGCCCAGGCCTGGATCGCCGACGTGACCCCGCCGGAGGAGCGGCTTCCCCGATTCGCACGCCTGAGCGCGGGCGCCAGCATCGGCCGGGCGCTCGGGCCGGCGCTGGGCGCGGGCGCCCTGCTGCTCCACCCGCTCGGCCCGCTGGTCCTGATGGTGCTGGCCCCGCTGCCGGGCCTGTTCGCGCTGACGTCGCGCAGCGGCGGAGGGCGGCCGAGCGCGGCCGCAGGCAGTGCGCGGCTGCGCTGGGGCGACGGACGGATCGCGCGGCTGCTCGCGACCGGCTGGACGACCCATACCGCGCTCGGCCTGATGCTGTACACGATCGGGCTGCTGATGCAGGAGCGGCTTGGGCTGTCGGGCGAAGCCGCGGCGGGCGCGCTCGGCGGCCTGATGACCGCCGGCGCGGTCGTCACCGCGGCGGTGCAAGCCGGCATCGCGCGCCGGCGGCCGGCGGCCCGCACGCTGCTGCTCGCCGGGGCCGGCGCGCTCACCGCCGGGGCGCTGGCCTTCGCGCTCGCCCACGACGCGGTCGCGTTCGGCGCAGGCTTCGCGCTGACCGGCGCGGCCGCCGCACTCCTGCTGCCCTCATACGTCAGCAGCGCCAGCCGCGCGGTCGAGCCTCACGAGCAGGGCGCGGCGTCCGGCATGCTTTCGGCCAGCCACACGCTCGGCTACGCCGCAGGGGCGCTGCTGGGAGGAACCGCGTTCGAACTGCACCCCGCCTGCCCGTTCCTTCTCGCAGCGGCGCTGGCGACGTCGCTGCCGGCCCTCGCGCTGAAACCGATCAATGCGATTGCGACTCGTTAGCATTTGCAGTAACAGACGGGACACCCGACGGCACGGAGGAAGGCACCGATGGACCTGGAACCGACGACGACCGGCGGCTCGCTGATCGGCTTGCTCGAGGCCGGCGGGCCGATCATGTACGTGCTGGCGGCGCTGTCCGTGCTGGCCACGGCGATCGTGCTCGCCAAGCTCCTGCGGTTCGCGCTGCGCGGCAGCGGGCCCGGGTGGCGGACCCGGGTCGCGCTGGAGGCCTGGGAAGCCGGCCGGGGCGAGGAGGCGTTGCGCCTGCTCGAAGGCGACCGGAGCCCGGCCGCCCCGGCCCTCGCCCGGGCGGCGGCCGGCCGCCTGTCCGGCGATACGCCCGAGTCGCGGCTGCGCGAAGAAGCGTCGCGCCTTGCCCAGCGGCAGTTGGACGGGGTCGCCTCGGGCCTCAAGGCGCTCGCCCTGGTCGCGACGCTCAGCCCGCTGCTCGGCCTGCTCGGGACCGTCATCGGCATGATCGACGCCTTCCGCGCGATGGAAGCGGCGGGAAGCCGGGTCGATCCCTCGATCCTGTCGGGCGGCATCTGGGTCGCGTTGCTGACGACGGCCGCGGGCCTCGTCGTCGCGATCCCGGCGGCGGCGGCGCACGGCCTGCTGGAAGCGCATGCCGACCATGCCGCGCGCGGCTTCGAGGACGCGCTGACCCGCATCTTCACCCGCGGCCCGGCGGCGGCCCAGCCGCGCGCCCGCCTCGCAGCCGAGTGAGGCCGCGATGGGGTTCGAGCTCGGCCGCCGGCGCGGCCCGAGGACGCTGATCGGCCTGACGCCGCTGATCGACGTCGTCTTCATCCTGCTGGTCTTCTTCATGCTGGCGTCGAACTTCCGGAACTGGCGAGCGATCGGCCTCGACGCGCCCGCGCGCGGTGGCGGGCAGGGCGACGGGATCACCGTGGTCCTGCTGCTGGCCGCCGACGGACGCGCCGTGCTCGACGGAGAAGCGGTCGCGGGCGAAGCGCTGGGACGGCGGCTGGCGGCGCTGGCCGCCCGCACCGAGCCGCCGCCGGTCGTGGTGCGGGCCGAGCCCGGCGTGGCGCTGCAGCGCGCGGTCGACGCGCTGGCGGCGGCGCGCGGCGCGGGACTGGCGCGGGTCACCCTCGGCGCGGCGCGCTAGGAGGTCTGTTCGATGGTCCGTCTGCGCCGCCCCTCCCCCGCCGCGGAGCATGAAGGCACGTTGCCGTTGATCAACGTCGTCTTCCTGCTGCTGATCTTCTTCATGGTGGCCGGGGCGCTCGAACGGCTCGACGCCTTCCCCGTGGAGGCGCCGCGGGCCGATGCCGGCGAGGCCGCGCCACCAGAGGAAGAGGTGGTGCTGATCGGCGCCGACGGGCGCCTGGCTTTCGGCACCGAGATCTTCGCCTCGGCTGAGGCGCTGGCTGAAAGGGTCGCGCGGGCACGGGGCGGCGGCGAGCAGCGGCCGCTGACCGTGAAGGCGGATGCCGGCGCCGAAGCGACCGCCGTCGTCGAGATCCTGCATGGGCTGCGCGCAGCCGGCATCCGGCGGGTAACGCTGCTGGCGGAGGGGACGTGAGCACCGGCGACCGTCGATTCGCCGTCGCCGGCACCGTGCTGGCGGTGGGCCTGCATGCCGGCGTCGCGGCCTGGCTCGCCGCCACGCCGCCCGCCGCCGTCGCGGGACAGGGCGGAGGCGGAGGTGGCGCCTTCACGATCGACCTCGCCGGTCCGGGCGGGGGCGGCATACCCGGCTCGCCGGACGCCGCGGCCGCCCCGCCGCAGCCGGATCCCCTGCCGGTTCCGGAGCCCCAACCCGAACCGATGCCAGAACCCGAGCCCGAGCCCGAGCCGGTGCCCGAACCCCAACCTGAACCGGAGCCGGAGCCGGAGCCGGAGCCGGAGCCGGAGCCGGAGCCGGAGCCGGAGCCGGAGCCGGAGCCGGAGCCGGAGCCGGAGCCGGAGCCGGAGCCGGAGCGCACGGCGATGGTCCCGCCCCCCGCACCGACGCGCAAGCCCCCACCGCCACCGACACCGACACCCGCTGCTGAGGTAACGACGGCCGAAAGCCGGCCGGAGGTGGCGGCACGGCCGGCCGCCACGCCGTCGGGAAATGCGGGACGGCAGCCCGGCGCAACGCCGGGGCCAGCCGGCCCCGCTTCGGCCGGGGCACCCGCCGGCGGCAGTCGCGGAACCGGGCCGGGAGGTGGCGATCCGGATGCGCTACGGCGCTACCTGGCGGAGATCCGGTCGTGGCTGGAGCGCCACAAGGAATACCCGATGCGGGCCGTCACGCGCCGCCAGGAGGGGACGGCGGTGCTCCGCCTCGCCGTCGACCGGAACGGTCGGGTCTCGGAATGGAAGATCGAGCGAAGCTCGGGCCACGGCCTGCTGGACCGGGAGGTGGAGGAGATGGTGCGTCGGGCACAGCCCTTCCCCGCGCCGCCTGACGACGCAGCGCTTCCGGAGACGGTCGAGGTGACGCTGCCGGTCGACTTCACCCTCAGGTGAAATCCTTGGCCAGTTCGTCGCGCACGGCTTCGGGCATCACCGCCATGTGGCCGTAGGCGTCGTGGCCGACGCCGACGATCACCTGCACGCCGGGCTGGCGGAACTTCGCGATCTGGCCGGGAGTGAAGGGAAAATGGACGAACTGCACCGACGACGCCTTGCCGGCCGCCGTCGTGCGGTCGACGTCGGCCTCGGGCACGCCCTTGACCGTCTCGCCGGCGAACTGGATCGTCATGGTCTCCTCGACGCCG
>NZ_DASYHS010000123.1:0-24158 GCF_035998295.1 Arenibaculum sp.
AGGCCGACCGTTGCGCCTGAGGAGTGTCCTCGTTCCCGCCACCGTCGCCTGCATCGCCGGCACCATGGGCATCGCCGCCCATATGAGCCTCAAGCACGCGCTCGCCAACTCCGACACGGTCGCCCAGGACGCCCCGGCACCGGCCGGCGAGCCGTCCAGGCTGCTCGACCAGCTCGCGCGCGCGTTCCCTCTTCCTGACGCGGCCGACGAGGCGAAGGATTTCGGCCTCGTCCTGCCTCCGCTCGAGGGGATCGAGGGCAACGGGCCGGAGGAAGACGGGCTTCAGGAAGGCGGGCTCGCGGGGAGCGAGGAGCCGGAGGCCGCCGACGAGATCCAGGCCGCGGAGGAAGGCGCGGAGCCCGGCGTGCTCCGGCAGGTCGTCTCGGTCGGTCGCGGCGACACCCTGCTCGGCCTGCTGGTCGGCGCCGCGGTCCCGCGCGAAGACGCGGTCGGCGCGATCGACGCGCTGCGCAGCGTCTACAACCCGCGCAAGCTGCAGGTAGGCCAGGAGATCGCGCTGCTGTTCGAGGGCGAGGACGAGCCGCGCTTCCTCGGGTTCGAGTTCGAGCCGAACGTCGACCGGGCGGTCGCCGTCGCGCGCGGCGAGGACGAGCGCTACGCCGCGGTCGAGGTCGAGAAGCCGCTGGAGCGCCGGATCGTCGGCGGCGGCGGCGTCATCACCTCCAGCCTGTTCGAGGCGGGGGCCGAGGGCGGCATCCCGGTGCCGGTGATGGCGAAGCTGATCCGGACCTTCTCCTACGACGTCGACTTCCAGCGCGACATCCAGCCCGGCGACAGCTTCGAGGTGATGTTCGAGCGCGACTTCATCGAGGACGGCACGCCCGTGCGCGAGGGCGAGGTGCTGTTCGCCTCGCTGCGGCTCTCCGGCAAGGAGATGGCGATCTACCGCTTCACCACGCGGGACGGGATCGTCGACTACTTCAACCGCAAGGGCGAGAGCGTGCGCAAGGCGCTGCTGCGCACCCCGATCGACGGCGCCCGGATGTCGTCCGGCTTCGGGATGCGCCGGCACCCGATCCTCGGCTACAGCAAGATGCACAAGGGGACCGACTTCGCCGCCCCGACCGGGACGCCGATCTACGCGGCCGGCAACGGCGTGGTCGAGGAGATCGGGCGCAAGGGCGCCTACGGCAACTACATCCGCATCCGGCACAACAAGGAAATCTCCACCGCCTACGCGCACATGAACGCCTTCAACAAGGCGCTCAAGCGCGGCGGCCGGGTCGGCCAGGGCGACGTGATCGGCTATGTCGGCACGACCGGCCGGTCCACCGGCCCCCACCTCCATTACGAGGTGCTGCGCGGCGGCCGCCAAGTCAACCCGATGAGCGTCGACCTGCCCACGGGGGTCATCCTCGAAGGCAAGGAGCTGGCCGCCTTCCGCAGGCAGGTGGAGGAGATGGACCGCCAGCTCGTGGCCCTGGGCCGCAAGGCGCCCGAGGTCGTGCAGACGGTCAGCTACACGGTCCCGCCCTCGCTGCCCGCCTGCAAGGCCGAGACGAACTGCTGATGCCCGCCTCCCCTTTCCCGCCCGCACCGCGCGGGCGGGAAAGGGCGGCGAGGCCGGTATCAGTGCAGCGTCGCCGGCCGGCCCCAGGCGGAGCCGCCGCCTTCCGGCTCGGTGCCGGGGCGGTAGCCCGACACCGGCTCCCCGTCGACGACGAGCCCGCCGGCATCCGTGCTCACCCGGACCTCCTGGCCGTCGGCGATGCGGCCTTCCAGGATCATGGTCGCGAGCGGGTTCTGCAGCACGCGCTGGATGACGCGCTTCAGCGGCCGGGCCCCGTAGACGGGGTCGTATCCCGCTTCCGCCAGCCAGGCGGTCGCTTCCTCGTCCAGGGTCAGCACGATCTTGCGCTCCGCCAGCATCCGGCGCAGGCGCTGGAGCTGGATCTCGACGATCCCGCCCATCTGCGGGCGGCTGAGCCGATGGAACAGCAGGATCTCGTCCAGGCGGTTCAGGAATTCCGGACGGAACGCGCCCCGCACCGCGTCCATCACCTGGTCGCGCACGGCGGTGCTGTCCTGGCCTTCCGGCTGGCCGGCCAGGATCTCGGCGCCCAGGTTGGAGGTCATCACGATCAGGGTGTTGCGGAAGTCGACCGTGTGCCCCTGCCCGTCGGTCAGCCGCCCGTCGTCGAGGACCTGGAGCAGGACGTTGAAGACGTCGGGATGCGCCTTCTCCACCTCGTCGAACAGGATCACCTGGTAGGGCCGCCGCCGCACAGCCTCGGTCAGCGCCCCGCCTTCGTCGTAGCCGACATAGCCCGGCGGCGCGCCGATCATCCGCGAGACCGAGTGCTTCTCCATGTACTCCGACATGTCGAGGCGGATCATCGCCGTCTCGTCGTCGAACAGGAACTCGGCCAGCGCCTTGGTCAGCTCGGTCTTGCCGACGCCGGTCGGCCCCAGGAACAGGAACGAGCCGATCGGCCGGTTGGGGTCCTGCAGGCCGGCGCGCGCCCGGCGGACCGCGTTCGACACCGCGACGATCGCCTCCTCCTGGCCGATCACCCGGGTGCGCAGCTTCTCCTCCATGCGCAGCAGCTTCTCGCGCTCGCCGGTCATCATCCTGTCGACCGGCACGCCGGTCCAGCGGCTGACGACGCCGGCGATATCGGCCTCGCGCACCTCCTCGTTCAGCATGCGGTTCTGCGCGCTCGCCTCGGCCTCGCGCAGCTTGCCCTCCAGCTCGGGGATGACGCCGTAGGCCAGTTCGCCGGCGCGCTGCCAGTTGGCGTTGCGCTGCGCCTGCTCCAGCTCGATGCGCGCATGGTCGAGCTGCTCCTTCAGCTTCTGCGCCCCCTGGAGCTTCTCCTTCTCGGCCTGCCAGCTCGCGGTCATCTCCGCGGACCTGCGCTCGAGCTCCTCCAGCTCGCCTTCCAGCCGGGCGAGCCGGTCGCGCGAGGCGGGATCGCTCTCCTTGCGCAGCGCCTCGCGCTCGATCTTGAGCTGGATGACCCGGCGGTCGACCTCGTCGATCTGCTCGGGCTTGCTGTCGACCTCCATGCGCAGGCGCGACGCCGCCTCGTCGATCAGGTCGATCGCCTTGTCGGGCAGGAAGCGGTCGGTGATGTAGCGGTTGGACAGGGTCGCCGCGGAGACGATGGCCCCGTCCGTGATGCGCACGCCGTGATGGAGCTCGTACTTCTCCTTCAGGCCGCGCAGGATCGAGATCGTGTCCTCGACGGTCGGCTCGTTGACGAAGACCGGCTGGAAGCGCCGGGCCAGCGCCGGGTCCTTCTCCACGTGCTTGCGGTACTCGTCCAGCGTCGTGGCGCCGACGCAGTGCAGCTCGCCGCGCGCGAGCGCCGGCTTCAGCATGTTGGAGGCGTCCATCGCCCCGTCGGCCTTGCCGGCCCCGACCAGGGTGTGCATCTCGTCGATGAAGACGATGATTTCGCCCGCCGTCGCCGTGATCTCCTCGAGTACGGCCTTGAGGCGCTCCTCGAACTCGCCGCGGTACTTGGCGCCCGCGACCAGGGCACCCAGGTCGAGCGCCATCAGGCGCTTGTCCTTCAGCCCCTCCGGCACGTCGCCCTTGATGATGCGCTGGGCCAGACCCTCGACGATCGCGGTCTTGCCGACGCCGGGCTCGCCGATCAGCACGGGGTTGTTCTTGGTCCGCCGCGCCAGGACCTGGATCGTGCGGCGGATCTCCTCGTCGCGCCCGATCACGGGGTCGAGCTTGCCGTCCACCGCGGCCTGGGTCAGGTCGCGCGCGTATTTCTTCAGCGCGTCGTAGCCCTGCTCGGCCGAGGCGGTGTCCGCGGTCCGGCCCTTGCGCACGGCGTTGATCGACTGGTTCAGCGCCTGGGGAGTGGCGCCCGCCTCCTTCAGCAAGCGGGCCGACGGCGTGCCTTCGGCCATCGCGAGCGCGAGGAGCAGGCGTTCCGCCGTCACGTAGCTGTCGCCGGCCTTCTCCGCCAGCTTCTCCGCGCTCTCGAACACGCGGGCGAGTTCGGGCGACAGGTAGATCTGGCCGGCGCCGCTGCCCTCCACGCGGGGGTGGCGGTCGAGGTCGGCATCCGCGGCGGCGAGTGCCTGCGCCGGATCGGCGCCGGCCGAACGCATCAGGTTCGCCGCCAGCCCTTCCTTGTCGTCGAGCAGCGTCTTCAGCAGGTGCTCGGGCGTCAGGCGCTGGTGGCCCTTGCGGAGCGCCGTCGTCTGGGCCGCCTGCACGAAGCCGCGCGACCGCTCGGTGTATTTCTCGAAGTCCATCGACCCTCTCCCTTGTCTCGCCGGCCGCCCGCCAGGCAGCTCGACCGGCCACGACCCACGTCACGTGCGATCCAGGAGGACGCTTCCGGGTATATGGAGGCGCGGCCCCGCCCCCACAAGCGGCCACACTGCGGCAAATCCGCAACGCCATGCTGAACCTGCGCCTGCGCATCCCTGCCCCGGCCATGCGGGCGGCCCATCTGCTGCGGGTCCTGTGGTGGCGGCTCGCCCGCCCGGTCACGCTGGGCTGCAGCGCGCTGGTCGCGGATGGGGGAGGCCGCGTCCTGCTGGTCCGGCACAGCTACGTCCCGGGCTGGCACCTGCCCGGCGGCGGCGTCGGCCGCGGCGAGACGCTGCGGGATGCGGCGCTGCGCGAACTGCGCGAGGAGACCGGCCTCGAGGCCGAGGGCGAGGCCCGCCTGCACGGCATCTTCCTGAGGCTCTCGCATGGCGGCAGCGACCACGTCGCCGTGTTCGTCGTCGAGCGCTGGCGCGGCACCTTGCGCTGCGACGGCACCGAGATCCTGGCCGCCCGGTTCTTCGATCCCGCCGGCCTCCCGGCCGGCACCGGCGGCGGCGCGCGGCGGCGCATCGAGGAATGGCGCGGACTGCGCCGTGCCGACGCGCTGTGGTGAGGCAAAAAAGAACCCCGGGTCCACGCGGGGCCCGGGGCGGTGCGATCGGAGTTTGCGAGGTTCGGTCACGGAACAGGAGAGAGGCCGATCGCTTGAAAGGGTTATATCCCCGTCAGCCCGTCGCGTAAATGAAAATCGTTCTCATTTGCATCTGCTCATCCGCAGTCGTTGACAGCCGCGTCGGCGCTTCTCCATAAGGAAGTCATGTCGGCACGTCTCACCGCGATTTTCCGCTACCCGATCAAGGCCTTGAGCGGCACCGCGCTGGACGGGGCCGACCTCGTTCCCGGCGCCGGGTTGCCCGACGACCGGCGCTTCGCGATCGGCTCCGGCGGCGCCGGGACCTTGTGGGCGACGCTGGAGCGCCACCCGCGGCTCGCCGCGCTGGAGACCCGCTACGACGCCCCGACGGGCCTGCTGACGATCCTGCGCAAGGGCCGCCCGGTCGCGCGCGGCCGGATCGACACGCCGACCGGGCGGATGGTCGTCGACCAGTTCCTGGCCGCCTACCTGAAGGGCGAGCTTCCCGGCCTGCCGCATCTGGCCGAGTGCCCAGGCGGCGCCTTCGACGTCGGGGAGCCGGCGGTGTCGCTGCTGAACCTGGCGAGCGTGCAGGACCTGGAGCGCAGGATGGTGAAGGCGCCGCTCGACCCCGCCCGCTTCCGCGCGAACCTGCTGATCGACGGCTTCGCGGCCTGGGCGGAGGCCAGCTGGCCCGGCCGTCGCATCGCGATCGGCACCGCCGTGCTGGAGGCCTTCGCCCCGGTCGAGCGGACCGAGGCGACGAACGTCGAACCCGGGACCGGCGACCGGGGACTGAACGTGCCGATGGCGCTGGTGCGCGGCACCGGACGCCCGCACTGCGGCGTCCATGCGCGCGTCGCGTCCGCCGGGCGGGTCCAGGTCGGCGACGAGGTGCGGCTGCTGGACTGAGCCGCGCGCCGGGGCGTCAGGCGCCGACGGCGTTCTGCTCCTCGTTGGCCCCGACGTCCTCGTCGTTGCCGTCGTCGTCGCCGTCGCCGTCGAGCATGCCGTTGCCGTTCGGGCCGGCATGGCCGTTGCCGTCACGTCCACCACCCTGGCGCGCGTTGCGCTGGTTGGACGCCTCGGCCTGCTCGTTGATCAGCTCGATGATCCGGTAGTAGTGCTCGGCGTGCTGCAGGTAATTCTCGGCAGCGACCCGGTCGCCGGAGGACTGCGCGTCGCGTGCCAGGGCCAAGTACTTTTCATGGACCTGGAAGGCGTTTCCGCGGATGCGGACGTCCGGCCCGTTGCTGTCGAAAGTCTGGTGCCGCAAAGGCACGTTGCTCTGACGGCGGGCACCGCCGCCACCGCCACCGCCACCGCCACCGCCGCCACCGCCATTGTTGTTGCTACCACGGCCGCGCGAACGCCTGGTGTTTGGTCCTTGTCTCATACGGCTATGACGAGCCCCATGTTGGAAGTATGCACGCCCGAACCGGCCTGGACGGCCATCGACCGTCGAGGACCCGCGCGCAGAAGCCGCGCGGCGGTTTGTGGGGGTACTGGTAACGAGGCTTCGGCCAAACACTTGGCGGCGCCCCGTTGGAAACGACCCTAAACGGGAAACGGCGGCAATCCAACTCTTTTTTTAGGCGCCGGCGGCGCTCATGCGGCCGCGCGGCCGAATACGCACCGTTCCACCCGGCCCAGATCGTGACGGGTACCGTCGACGACAAGACCCGATGC
The DNA here is from genome assembly GCF_035998295.1 of Arenibaculum sp. Lineage (NCBI taxonomy): Bacteria > Pseudomonadati > Pseudomonadota > Alphaproteobacteria > Rhodospirillales > Azospirillaceae > Arenibaculum > Arenibaculum sp. Next base: position 6,588 of record NZ_DASYHS010000123.1, read on the forward strand.
GGTAAAGATCTCGGTAACCGCAGGAACTTGTCCCGCGCCGACTTCGAAGACGAAATGGCCGCCGGGTTTCAACACTGCGGCTACCTGCGGCGCCAGCCGGCGATAGGCGTCGAGGCCGTCGGGACCTCCGGCCAGCGCCGCGCGCGGGTCGTGGGCCGCCACCTCGGGCTCGAGCGTCGGGATGTCCGCGTCGGGGATGTAGGGCGGGTTGGACAGGACGACGTCGAACCGCTCCTCCAGGCCTGCCGCCCAGTCGCCCTGCCGGAAGCCGGCCCGGGACGCGAATCCGAGGCGCCTGGCATTGGCGTCGGCGGTCGCGACCGCGGCCGCCTGGACGTCGATCCCGAGGCCGCGTGCGCGCGGCAGCTCGCCCAGCAGCGCCAGCAGGATGCAGCCGGTCCCGGTGCCGAGATCGAGGATCGAGAGTGCGGCGCCGCGGTCGGGGACCAGGGCCAGCGCCGCCTCGACCAGCGTCTCGGTGTCGGGACGCGGGTCGAGCGTGCTGGCGTCCAGCGTGAAGTCCATGCTCCAGAACTCCCGCCGGCCGAGGATGCGCGAGACCGGCTCACGCGCCGCCCGGCGCCCGACGAAGCCGAAGACGCGCTCGACCATCGGCGGGGTCAGCCGCTTCAGCGCCTGGATCAGCAGGTCCTCCCGCCGCATCCCCAGCGCGTGCTGGACCAGCAGCCGTGCGTCCAGCTCGGGCGTGTCCACGCCCGCCTCCCTCAGGGACGCCTCGCAGGCGCGCAGCACCTCGCGCAGGGTCGGGGTCGGGGTCAGGTCCGTCCTGTTCATCGCCGTCACCGCAGGTCCGCGAGCCGCTCGGCCTCGTCGGCCCCGACCAGGGCGTCGACGATCTCGTCCAGCGCTTCGCCGTTCATCACCTTCTCGATCTTGTAGAGCGTCAGGTTGATCCGGTGGTCGGTGACCCGGCCCTGGGGGAAGTTGTAGGTGCGGATGCGCTCCGACCGGTCGCCCGAGCCGACCTGGCTCTTGCGGTCGGCCGCCCGCGCCGCGTCGCGCTGGGAGCGCTCCAGCTCGTACAGCCGGGCGCGCAGCACCTTCATCGCCTTGGCCTTGTTCTTGTGCTGGGACTTCTCGTCCTGCTGGCTCACCACCAGGCCGGTCGGCAGATGGGTGATGCGCACCGCGCTGTCGGTGGTGTTGACGGACTGGCCGCCCGGGCCGCTGGCCCGGAACACGTCGATGCGCAGGTCCTTCTCGTCGATCTGGACGTCGACCTCCTCCGCCTCGGGCAGGACCGCGACGGTGGCGGCCGAGGTATGGATGCGCCCGCCCGCCTCGGTCTCGGGCACGCGCTGCACCCGGTGCACGCCGGACTCGAACTTCAGCCGCGCGAACACGTTGCGCCCCGTGATCGAGGCCACCGCCTCCTTGTAGCCGCCGAGCCCGGTCTCGTTGACGTCCATCGCCTCGAAGCGCCAGCCCTGCAGGACGGCGTAGCGCTGGTACATGCCGAACAGCGCAGCGGCGAACAGGGCCGCCTCCTCGCCGCCGGTGCCGGCGCGCACTTCCAGGATCGCGTTCTTCTCGTCGGCTTCGTCGCGCGGCAGCAGCAGCACGCGGATCCGGCGGTCCAGCTCGGGCAGCCGGCGCTCCAGCTCGCCGAGCTCGGCGGCCGCCAGCTCCCTCATCTCCGGGTCGGCGAGCATCGCCTCCAGGTCGGCCCGTTCGGCCCGCGCCTTGCGCAGCTCGGCCGCCGCCTCGGCGATCGGGGTCAGGTCCGCGTATTCCTTCGAATGTCGTGCGAAGGTCTGCGCGTCCAGCCCGCCGGCCGAGAGCGCGTCGCGCAGCTCGTCATGGCGCGCCGCGACCTTGTTCAGCATGTCCTCGAAGCTCACCGTTCCTCACTCTCGTCGCGGCCCTCGCCCGGGCCGGTTGCACCATGGTCCCCGCCGAGCCGGAACAGGCGCAGCAGCAGCCGCTCCGCCTGCGCCACCTCGGCCCCCCTCTCCGCGGCCGCCCCCTCCCCCGCCGCGAGGTCCTTGAGCACCTCCGACGGCGGGTGCAGCAGGCGGTTCACCAGCAGCCGCGTCGCCTCGGCCGCCTCCAGCGCCGGCTGCTCGGCCAGCAGGCGCGCGCGCGTCGCCTCGAAATGCCGGCGCAGCGCCGCCAGCGCCGGCACCGCCGCGCGCTCGGCCCGGCCGCGCGCGAACCCCGACGCCGCCTCGTCGACGATCGCCCACGCCGCCGCCGCCGCCGCCTCCCGGCCGGCGCGCCCGGAAAGGGCGATCCGCTCCAGGTCGGCGAGGTCGTAGACGAAAGCCTGCTCGAGTGCGGCGACCGCGGGATCGACGTCCCCGGGGACCGCGGTGTCGATCACGAAGATCGGGCGGTTGCGCCGCTGCCGGAGCGCCGCCTCCATCTGGCGCGCCCCCAGGAGATGGCGCCCGGACCCGGTCGCGGCCACGACGACGTCGGCGCCGGCGAGCGCCGCGTCGAGGCCGGCCGCCGGCACGAAGTGCCCGCCGTGCCGCCGCGCCTCGGCCTCTGCCCGCGTCTCGCTGCGCGCGCACACGACGACGCGCCCGAGTCCCGCCGCGCGCAGGCTCTCGACCATCAACCCGCCCATGTCGCCGAGCCCGAGCAGCAGCGCCGAGCAGCGCTCCAGGTCCCCGTGCACGTCGCGCGCGGTCTGGACCGCGGCGGCGGCGATCGACACCGGCCGTTCCGCGACCGCCGTCTCGGTGCGCACCCGCTTGGCGGCGGCGTAGGCGGACTGGAACAGCGCCTCCAGCTCCGGGCCCACGGCTCCCGCGGCCATGGCGTCGCGATGCGCGGCCTTGACCTGGCCCAGGACCTGCGGCTCGCCGACGACCTGGCTGTCGAGCGAGCAGGCGACCGCGAAGGCGTGGCGCACCGCCGCCGCCCCGGTCAGGACATAGGTCTGGCCCTCGACCGCGGCCGGCAGGGTGCCCGCGCGCTCTGCGAACAGGGCCGTGACCGCCGCGCGCACGGCCGCGGGGTCGGGGTGGACCGCCTGCACCTCAACCCGGTCGCAGGTCGACAGCCACACGAACTGCGACAGCCCGCAGGCGCGCAGGCGCGCGTACACGCCCGGCAGCTCCCGGTCCTCGGTCGCCAGCAGGTCGCGCAGCGCCGCGGATGCCGAGCGGTGGTTGGCGCCGACGACGACGGCCCCGCCCTCCTCCCGGGCGCTAAAGACACCTCCGCGGATCGGAGTCCAAGAACCTCACCTCGCCCTACTCCGCCGCCTCGACGGCGCTTGCCGCCTCGATCTCGGCGGCTTTCTTCTCGACCATGCCGGCAATGTGCTCGACGATGTCGCGGTCCTTCAGCCGGTGGTCGGGAATGCCGGAAACGTAGATCTGGTGCGTGCCGCCGCCGCCGGTCAGGCCGATATCGGTCTCGCGCGCCTCGCCCGGCCCGTTCACGACGCAGCCGATGATCGAGACCGTCATCGGCGTCGTCACATGCGCCAGGCGTTCCTCCAGCCGCGCCACCGTCGAGATCACGTCGAACTGCTGGCGCGCGCAGGACGGGCACGAGATCACGGTGACCCCGCGCCGGCGCAGGCCGAGCGACTTCAGCATGTCGTAGCCGACCTGCACCTCCTCGACCGGGTCGGCCGAGAGCGACACCCGCAGCGTGTCCCCGATGCCCGACCACAGCAGCATGCCGAGGCCGATCGACGACTTCACCGTGCCCGCGCGCAGCCCGCCCGCCTCGGTGATGCCGATGTGGAGCGGATAGTCGCACGCCTCCGCGAGCTGCTGGTAGGCCGCGACCGCCAGGAACACGTCCGACGCCTTGACCGAGATCTTGAACTCGCGGAAGTCGTGATCCTCGAGGATGCGCGCGTGGTCGAGCGCGCTCTCCACCATCGCCTCCGGGCAGGGCTCGCCGTATTTCTCCAGCAGGTCGCGCTCCAGGCTGCCGGCGTTGACGCCGATGCGCATGGAGCAGCCATGGTCCTTGGCGGCCGCGACCACCTCCCTGACGCGCTCGGCGGAGCCGATGTTGCCGGGATTGATGCGCAGGCACGCCGCCCCCGCCCTGGCCGCCTCGATCGCGCGGCGGTAATGGAAGTGGATGTCGGCGACGACCGGCACGTCCACCTGGCGGATGATGTCGGCCAGCGCCGCGGTCGATTCCTCGTCCGGGCAGGACACGCGGACGATGTCGACGCCGACCTGCTCCAGCCGCCGGATCTGCGCGACCGTGGCGGCCACGTCCGCGGTCGGCGTGTTGGTCATGGACTGGACCGAGATCGGCGCGTCGCCGCCGACGAGTACCTTGCCCACGCGGATCTGGCGGCTGGCTCGGCGGTGGATGTCGCGATACGGGCGGACGGACATGGCGGGACCTGGGCGCTTGCGGGACCGACGGCCCGGTAGGGCCGTTACCCGCCTAGAAGTGCGCACCCGACCGGGCAAGTCAAGCCATCAGGGGCGCCCGGAGCCCGCCTCAGCCTCCGAGCCTCGTCGGGTCGAGGGCCACGTCCCGCATCACCTGCCCGGTCTGGCCCATCGGGCCGGCGGCGGCGACGCCGTCGACCACGACCACGACGCCGCCGGCATTGCCGGTGACGAGCCGCAGCCCGGTCTCGTCCGGGACGCGGTAGACGTCGCCCGGCCGCAGCACGCGGGCGAACAGCAGGTCGCCGGCGGCGTTGCGGACCTGGACCCAGCTGTCCTGCGTGGCACGGAGCTGGATGCGCGACGAGCCGTTGACGACACCATAGACCTTGCCGTCGGCGGGAGTGGCCTCCGCCGCGGGTGCCGGCGGCGGAGCAGGCGGCAATGCCGCGGTCTGCTGGGCCGGAGGCTGCTCGGCCGGCGGCTGCTGGACCGGGGTCTGCTGGGCCGCCGGGACGGGTTCGGCGGTGGCGGGCGGCGCCGGCTCCGCCACCGGGGCGGGAGCCGCGAGCGCGGTCGTGACGTCCGGCCCCGCGGCGGGCTGCGCGACGGCCGGCTGTTCGGGTGCGGGCGGTTCGGAAGCAGCGGCCACGGGCGATGCCGCGGACGAGGCGACCTCGGGCCCGGGGGACGCGATCTCCGGGGACGCTGCCTCGACCGGCGGCTGCGGCTCGGTCGCCGCCGCGGGTGCCGTTCCGGCGGGCTCGGTCCGGGCGACCGCCACGGGATCGGATGCCGGTTCGGCCGGCTGCGCCAGCACCGTGCCGCCGGCCGCGGGGATGTCGGCGGCGGGAGTTTCGAGGCCCGGCGTTTCAGCGGCAGGGGCTTCGATGACAGGAGTTTCGGTGGCAGGGGTTCCGGTGACGGCGGCGGCCTGCACCGCCGGAACCGCCTCGGCCGGCGCTTCCTCCGGGACCTGCGCGACGGCGGCCGGGCCCGCCTCCTCCCCGACCGGCACCACGACCGTGGACGCCACGGGCGTCAGGTTCAGGGCCGCGGCGAGGCGCTCGGGGACCGGGGGCACGAGATCGGCGATGTCGCGGCCGGTGGAGGTCAGATAGTACCAGCCGCCATAGACCCCGCCCGCGAGCACCATCGCCAGCAGCAGGATCGCGCCGCCGGGGATGCGCCCCTCCGGCACCGGCTTCGGCATGTAGAACTCCGAGCGCTGGATCGCGCCGGAGGACTCGTCCTTGAAGCGGCGCAGGACCTGCTCGGGCTCGAGCCCGAGATGCTCGGCGTAGGTGCGCAGGAAGCCCGTCGCGTAGGCGGCGCCGGGCAGGTCCTTGAACCGGCCGTCCTCCAGCGCCTGGAGATAGGCCTGGCGGATGCGCAGGTCGCGCGCCACGTCGCCCAACTCGTAGCCGTGGCGCTCCCGCGCGATGCGGAGATCCGTCCCCAGGGACGCCTCTCGTTCGAAGTCGTGGACGTGCCCGTCCGACAGGTGCGGTCCGTCCAGGGAGGCCTGGGCCTCGTGATGCCTGCGCTTGCGCTCGCCCATTCCGCCAGCCGCTCTTCGATTCGGGCCATTCCGTTCCCGGAGCCGACCGCCCCGGAATACCGCTAGGGAAGTAATCGGGGAAATAGGTTTCAAACCGATTAACTCTAAAGGCAAAGGTCTAGCTTACCGCCCCCTGCATGCGCAACGACTCAGATCATCACCTCGTGATCTTTCGCGAAGCTGCGCAATTTCTCGCGCAGGCTGTGGCCGGGAGAATCGAGTTGGGTCGACAGGTAGTCGCGCAGCGGGCCGACGTCGAGGCTGCGCAGCATCGACTTGACCGCGCCGAGCGCCGGCGGAGACATCGACAGCGAGCGGAAGCCGATCCCGATCAGGGCCATGGCCTCCAGCGGCCGCCCCGCCATCTCCCCGCACAGCGACAGCGGCGCGCCCGTCGCCTCGCACTGCTCGACCACGTGGCGCAGCACCGACAGCATGGGCGGCGACAGCGAGTCGTAGCGGCCGGAGATCCGCGGGTCGCCGCGGTCGGCCGCGAACAGGTACTGCTGCAGGTCGTTCGACCCGATCGACAGGAAGTCGGCCCGCTTCAGCAGGGCCGGAAGCTGCCAGACGATCGAGGGGACCTCGATCATGACGCCGACCTTGACCGCGGACGGCGGCTCCCTCCCCTCGCGCACCAGGCGCCGGCGCTCCATGTCCAGGATCGCGCTCGCCGCCTCGAACTCGGCGACCTCCGCGACCATCGGGAACATGACGCGCAGCTCCCGCCCGGCATGCGCGCGCAGCAACGCGCGCAGCTGCGTGCGCAGCATCGCCGGCCGGTCCAGCCCCATGCGGATCGCGCGCCAGCCCAGCGCGGGGTTCTCCTGCTGCTGCTCGGCGAAATAGGGCAGCATCTTGTCGCCGCCGACGTCCAGCGTGCGGAACACGATCGGGCGGTCGCCGACATTCTCGAGCACGCGCGCATAAAGCTCGGTCTGCGCCTGCACGTCCGGATAGGTCGAGCGGACCATGAACGGGATCTCGGTCCGGTAGAGGCCAACGCCGTCCGCCCCGGTCGCCTCGATGTGCGACAGGTCGATCATCAGGCCGCAGTTCAGGTGCAGCGCGATGGCGACCCCGTCGCGCGTCACCGTCGGCAGGTTGCGCACCTCCGCGTAGAGGCGCTCGCGCTGGGCCGCCAGCGCCATGCTCTTGGCGAAGGCCTCCTGGATGTCCTCGGCCGGCCGGACGAACACCTGGCCGTTGTCGCCGTCCACGATCAGCGGGTCGAGCGGCTCGATCCGGGTCAGCACGTCCGTGCACTGGCCGACGACGGGGATGTTGAGCGCGCGGGCCACGATCGCGACGTGGCTCGCGGTGCTGCCCTCCTCGATCACCAGGGCGCGCAGCCGGCGCCGGTCGTAGTCCAGCAGCTCCGCCGGGCCCATGCTGCGCGCGACCAGCACGACGTCGTCCGGCAACGTCCCGGCATCCGCCCCGGACGGGCGCCCGGCAAGGTGCTGCAGCAGGCGGTTGGTGAGGTCGTCCAGGTCGAGCAGCCGCTCCCGGATGTAAGGATCGGTCATCTGGCTCATGCGGGCGCGCGTGTCGTTCTGGACGCGCTGCACGGCGGCCTCGGCGGTCAGGCCGTTGCGGATCGCCTCCCGGATGCGCGAGAGCCAGCCCCGGTCCTCGGCGAACATCCGGTAGGTCTCGAGGATGTCGTAGTGCTCGCCCCCTTCCGAGACCGAGCTGCGCAGCAGGTCGTCGATCGCGCTGTGCATCCCCGCCAGCGCCTCGCGCAGCCGGTCCAGCTCGCGATCCGGGTCCTCGGCGACGAGCTGGCGGATCGTCAGCTGCGGGCGGTGCAGCACCGCCATGCCCATCGCCAAGCCCCGGTTGAGGGATATCCCCTCCAGGCGGGTCGGCAGCAGCGCCGCGTCGCCCCCGGAGGAGATCTCCTGGGCGTTGACCAGCTCGCCGGCGGCGACCAGCTCGGCCACCACCATCCCGATCGTCTGGAGGGTCTCGACCTCCTCCTCGAGGTACTCGCGCTTCTCCTTGTGCTGGATCACCAGCACGCCGCGCACCTTGCCGCCGCGCAGGATCGGCACGCCGGCCAGCGACTGGTACGGGTCCTCGCCGGTCTCGGGCCGGTAGGCGAAGCGCGGATGGCTGCGCGCGTCGGCCAGCGCCATCGGCCGCGCATGGGCGGCGACGTCGCCGACCAGGCCCTCGCCGACCCGCAACCGGGTGCGGTGGACGGCGTCGGGGTTCAGGCCGACGGTCGAGAACAGCTCCAGGATGTCGCCGGCCCGCATCACGTAGCAGGAGCAGACCTCGGCACTCATCTCGGCCGCGATCAGCGTCACGATCTTGTCGAGGCGGCGCTGCGCGGTGCCGGAACCGGCCATCACGTCGCGCAGGCGCGCCAGCAGGCGGCGCGCCGACGACATCTGCCGTCCCGCCGCTGGAACCCCCTGGGCTGCGCCCTCAGGGGGTGCGATCCCCGGGGCGCCCGACATCTATCCGGCCGCCCCGCCCAGCAACGGTTCGGGGACCGCGACCATCCCGGTCTCCGCCGACCGGGCGGCCAGCGCGCCGACCGCCTGCGCCACCAGCTCGTCCAGGATCTCCGCCGTCGGCTGCTCGCGCGTCACCATGCCGACCGACTGGCCGGCCATCACCGATCCGTTCTCGACGTCGCCGTCGATCACCGCGCGGCGCAGCGCGCCGGCCCAGAAATGCTCGATCTCGAGCTGCGCCTCCTCGCGCGTCAGCTCCCCGCCGTTGACGCGGTCGATCACGGTGCGCTGGGCTTCCATGAAGCGCTTGGTCGCGGAGTTGGCCAGTGCCCGCACGGGGATCACCGGAAAGCGCGGGTCGAGCTGGACCGAAGGGACCGCGTCGCGGGCCGACGCCGAGATGAAGGCCTTCTTGAACCGCTCGTGCGCGATCGATTCGCTGGCGCAGACGAAGCGGGTGCCGAGCTGGACGCCGGCCGCCCCCATCTCGAGATAGGAGACGATCGCCTCGCCCCGGCCGATGCCGCCGGCGACGAAGACCGGCACCTCGCGCACGACCGGCAGGATCTCCTGAGCCAGCACGGAGGTCGAGACGGGGCCGATGTGGCCGCCGGCCTCCATGCCCTCGATGACCAGGGCGTCGGCGCCGAGCTTGATGACCCGGCGCGCGATCACCAGCGCCGGCGCGAAGCACAGGACCTTCGCGCCGCCGGCCTTCAGGCGGCGGATCGCATCGCCCCCGGGCAGCCCGCCGGCGAGCACGACGTGGCTGACGCCGTTGTCGAGGCAGACCCCGATCAGCTCGTCGAGCCGGGGATGCATCGTGATCAGGTTGACCCCGAAGGGCCGCCCGGTCAGCGCGCGGGTCGCCCGGATCTCCGCGTCCAGCAGGTCGGGCGGCATCGATCCCGACGCGATCACCCCGAAGCCGCCGGCCTCGGAGATCGCGGAGACGAGCCTGCGCTCGGAAACCCAGGTCATCGCCCCGCCGAGCACGGCGAGTTCGGTCCCCAGGAAGTCGCAGCCGCGGCGCCAGAGCTGGTCGAGCTGCGTGCGGGCGGGACTGACCATGATTCGCGTGCCTCCGCCTATCGATTCCAAGTGTCCAGGGCCCGGGAGCCCATGATCGGCGCCGGCCGGCGCCCGATCCCCGACCTCAGGCCGCGTCCAGCCCGTAGGCGGTGTGGAGCGCCCGCAGCGCCAGCTCCGTGTACTCCTCCGCGATCAGCACGCTGACCTTGATCTCGGAGGTGGAGATGACCTGTATGTTGATGCCCTTCTCGGCCAGTGCCGCGAACATGCGCTGGGCGACGCCCGCGTGGCTGCGCATGCCGACGCCGATCACCGACACCTTGACGACGTTCGGGTCGGTGGTCATCCGCCGGTAGCCGAGGTCCTCGCGCGCCAGCTCCAGCACCTGCTTCGCGCGGTCGAGGTCGCTCTTGGTGACCGTGAAGGTCAGGTCGGTGGCCGTGCCGTCCTCGGACACGTTCTGGACGATCATGTCCACGTTGACCGCCGCATCGGCGAGCGGCCCGAAGATGTGCGCGGCAACGCCGGGACGGTCGGCCACGCCAATCAGGGTGATCTTCGCCTCATCACGGCTGTAGGCGATGCCGCTGACCAGTTCCTGTTCCACGATCTCGTCCTCGTCAACCACAAGGGTGCCCGGCAACGCGCTGCCGGGCGCTTGTTCGAAGCTGCTCAGCACCTGCACGCGCACGCGGTGCTTCATGGCCATCTCGACCGAGCGGGTCTGGAGCACCTTGGCCCCGAGCGACGCCATCTCCAGCATCTCCTCGTAGGTGATGCGGGAGAGCTTGCGCGCCTTGGCGACGATCCGCGGGTCGGTCGTGTAGACGCCGTCGACGTCGGTGTAGATGTCGCACCGGTCCGCGTCCAGCGCCGCCGCCAGCGCCACCGCCGAGGTGTCCGACCCGCCGCGCCCCAGCGTCGCGATGCGGCCCTGCGGCGAGATGCCCTGGAAGCCGGCGATCACCGCCACCTCCCCGGACGAGAGCCGGCGGTCGAGCTCGGTCGTGTCGATCTCGACGATGCGCGCCTTCGCGTGCACGCCGTCGGTGCGGATCGGGATCTGCCAGCCGTGCCAGGAGCGCGCCGGGATGCCGATCTCCTGGAGTGCCAGCGCCAGCAGGCCGCTGGTCACGTTCTCGCCGGAGGAGACGACGGCGTCGTATTCGCGCGCGTCGTGCAGCGGCGAGATCTCCCGGCAATAGGAAACGAGCTGGTTGGTCACGCCCGCCATGGCCGAGACGACCACGGCCACCTGATGGCCGGCCCGGACCTCCGCCTCGACCTTGCGGGCGACGTTCCTGATGCGCTCGATGTCGCCGACGGAAGTGCCGCCGAACTTGAGAACGATCCGCGCCATGCCTCGTTAGCCCCATTCCCCGTAAGTCGCACTGCAAGCCCCTGCGGTCCACCCGGCGGACACGCCCGCCGACAGAGAGGGGGGCCTGCTTTGCTGGCGGTTCCATTGCCGGAGCGAGGCGCGGTATCCATACTCCGTTGCCGGGGCCCAACGCAAGCGCCCCCCGAACCGATCGATCGAGGAACCGACCATGACCGCCGTCCCCCGACGCCCGAACGACCAGGATCCCGCGGCCGGCGGCACCGTCGATGCCGGCGAGATCTCGCGCTTCGGGGCGATCGCCGCCGAATGGTGGGACCCCGACGGCAAGTTCCGGCCGCTGCACCGCTACAATCCGGTGCGCGTGCGCTACCTGCGCGACGCCGTCTGCCGGCATTTCGGCCGCGACCCCGAAGGCCCGCTGCCGCTGAAGGGCCTGCGGATCGTCGACGTCGGCTGCGGCGGCGGCCTTCTGGCCGAGCCGCTCTCGCGCATGGGCGCGGAGGTACTGGGAATCGACGCCGGCGAGACGACGGTCGAGGTCGCCCGCCTGCACGCGGCCGAGAGCGGGGCCGAGGTCGCCTACCGGCGCGCCAGCGCGGAGGAACTGGTCGCGGAGGGCCGGCGGTTCGACGTCGTCGTGGCGCTGGAAGTGGTGGAGCACGTCGCCGACGTGCCGCTGTTCCTGGACGCCCTGGCGCGGCTGACGGCGCCGGAGGGGATGGTGGCGATGGCGACCATCAACCGGACGCCGAAGGCCTTCGCGCTGGCCATCGTCGGGGCGGAATGGGTGCTGCGCTGGCTGCCGCGCGGCACCCACGACTGGCGCAAGTTCCTGCGCCCTTCCGAGCTGGCGGCCGGCCTGCGCCGCACCGGCCTGCGGGTGCGCGACGTGCAGGGGGTCGTGTACTCCCCCCTGCGCGGCACCTTCTCGCTCGACCCACGCGACCTGGACGTCAACTACATGCTGTGGGCGAGCCGGGACTGAAGCCTCCGCCGCTCCGGCGGCGGGGAAACGTCAGGAATTCGTCCGCGGCACCCAGGGAATGCGGCTGAACGTGACACCTTCCTCGGACAGCTGGGCGGCCTCCTCGGCCGTGGCCTCGCCGTAGATGTCGCGGCGCTCGGTCTCGCCGTAATGGATCTTGCGCGCCTCCTCGGCGAAGCTGTCGCCGACGTAGTCGCAGTTCTCCTCGACCTTGCGGCGCAGGTCCACCAGCTCGCGCATGATCTCCGCCGCCTGGCGGCGTTTCTCCTCGTCCTTGCCGGAACGTGCCTTGGCGATGCGCGGCGCCATCGGCGCCTTGCGGACGTCCGCGTCCCCGCAGGCCGGGCAGGCGACCTCGCCCGCGGCGGCCTGGGCCTCGTAGGCCTCGCCGTTGCGGAACCAGGCCTCGAAGCCGTGGCCCTTGGCGCATTGCAGTTCGAACAGGATCATCGTTGCATGCCCGTAACCGAAAGAACGCGGGGGGAGCGCCGGCGCGTTCCCGCTGTAATATACATCCGAGATCGGGAGGCCAAGACGGAAGGACAAGGATGCCGGACATCGAAAATCGCCCGACGCCCCCGGCCGGCCTGCGCCCGCCCCCGTCCCCTTGGATCGCCCGCTTCGCCCCGCTGGTGCGCGCCGGCGGCCCGGTGCTCGACCTCGCCTGCGGCGGCGGGCGGCACCTGCGCCACTTCCTCGGCCGCGGGCACGCGGTGACGGGCGTCGACCTCGACCTGCGCGGCGTCGCCGACCTCGCCGGGACGCCGGGGGTCGAACTCGTCGCGGCCGACCTCGAGCAGGGAAACCCCTGGCCGCTGCCGGGCCGGCGCTTCGCCGCCGTGATCGTCGCCAACTACCTCCACCGGCCGCTGCTCGACGCCCTCGCCGCCGCCCTCGAACCCGGCGGGCTGCTGCTCTACGAGACGTTCATGCGCGGCAACGGGCGCTTCGGCCGGCCCTCCTCGCCCGACTTCCTGCTGCGCAGCGGCGAGCTGCTGGAATTCGCCCGCGGCCGGCTGCAGGTGATCGCGTTCGAGCAGGGGGAGGTCTCCTCGCCGAAGGCCGCGGTCGTCCAGCGCCTTGCCGCCTGCGCGCCGGTCCCGGCGCCCGACCTCGACGGCGAGCCCGAGCCGCGACCACTGCCCGGGCCGCTGCCGGCCTGACCTCACGCGAACAGCCCGTGCCGCGGATCGAAGTCGCGGGTCCCGGCGCGCGTGCGCAGGAAGTCCGCGAGCCCGTCGTCGGCATCCGGCCCCAGCACGATCCTCAGCGTGACGATCAGGTCGCCGGGCGGGCGGCCCTTGCGGTGGACGCCCCTGCCCTTGAGGCGCAGCACCGTGCCGCCGTCGGAGCGCGGCGGGATCGTCAGCATCACCGGCTTTCCGAGCGTCGGCGTCCGGACCCGTGCGCCGAGGACCGCCTCGTCCAGGGTGACCGGGAGGTCGAGATGGACGTCGTCGCCGACCCGGCGGAACGCCGGGTGAGGCAGGACCGAGACCTGGACCAGCGCGTCGCCGGCCGCGCCGCCGACCGCCCCGCCGACCGGGCCCGGCGCGCCGAGCCCGCGCAGGCGCAAGGTCGCGCCGTCCTCGATCCCGGCCGGGATCGCGACGTCGACCGTGCGCCCGTCGCGCAACGCCAGCCGCCGCGTCCCGCCCAGGGCCGCGGTCGGGAAGTCGACCTCGATCCGGTAGCTCTCGTCGGCGCCGGCGGTCCCGCGGCCGGCGCGTCCACTCCTGCGCCCGGCGCCTCCGCTGCCCCCTCCGCCGGCGCCTGCGCGCCCGCGGCCGGCGAACATGCCCTCGAACAGCTCCTCCAGGTCCAGCTCGTGCACGCGCGCGCCGGAGAAGGGATCGCCGCCGGCGGCACGGAAGCCGCCGAAGCCGCCCTCGAAGCCCTGCTTGAACCCGCCGGCGCCGAACGGCGTCTCGTTCCCGGCCGCGTCGATCTCGCCGCGATCGAAACGGGCTCGCTTCTCCGGGTCGGACAGGAGGTCGTAGGCGGCGTTGATCGCCTTGAAGCGCTCCCCCGCCTCCGGCTTGCCGACGTTGAGGTCGGGATGATGCTTCTTCGCCAGCTTGCGGTAGGCGTCCCGGATCTCCTCCGCCGACGCCGTGCGGCTCACGCCCAGAACCGTGTACGGATTTTCCATGGCAACCCCCTCGAACAGCCCCTTTCCACCAATTCGCAATCGCCCCGCAGCCGCCCCGGATCACAGCCGCAGGACGCCGCGCCGCGGCCAGGCACCGGGAATCCAGATCGCCCGCGGCTCCGATGCTGGCACCCGGCGCGCGGGCGCCATCCGCGCCAGCCGCTCGATCCGCTCGCACGTCAGCGGGTGGGTGCGCAGGACGCGCGCCCACCACGGCACGCCGGCCCGGCCGAACCCTTCCCAGAAATCGTCCCGGACGCGGGACAGGACCCGCAAGGCGCCGGCCAGTCCCTCCGGGTCGCCGGTCAGCTCGACGGCCGCGGCATCGGCGTCGAACTCCCGCACCCGGGACAGCCGCAGCCACAGCAGGTCGCCCAGCATCGGCGCCGCGGCGAGCACCAGCAGCGCGCCCCACGGCATCGTGCCGCCCGCACCGGCGAGGAACGGCCAGATCAGCAGGGCCGCGACCAGCCCGACGGTGCACAGCGTGCGCGTGGTGCCGGCCGCGACCGCGCCGAGGCGCAGGAACCAGGTGTCGTTCGCGCGGATGTGGCTGATCTCGTGCGCCAGCACGCCCACGACCTCGCGGGGGGTCAGCGTCTGCAGCAGGCCGGTCGAGACGGCGACGGCCCCCCTCTCGCCGCCGACCGCGAAGGCCTGGAGCCCGCGCGACGGCACGAGATAGAGCCGCGGCTGCCCGGGCAGGCCTGCCCGGCGCGACAGCTCGGCGACGATGTCGACGAGTTCCGGGGCGAACCACCGGTCGACCGGCCGCGCGCCGGTGGCGCGCAGCACCAGTTCGGGCGCGCCCTGCCCCAGCGCGAAGCCGACGGCGCCCGTTGCGAGCGCGATCGCCGCACCCTGCGCGCCGGCGAGGCTCCAGCCCGCGGCGGCCAGCAACAGCGTCATGGCCAGCATCGTCAGCGCGGAGGCCCGCAGGTGCCGGCGCCGCTGCTCCTCCAGATGCCGCTTGTCGAGATGCCGGACGATCATGGCGGGTTCCCGGTCGGGCTCCCGGCGCCGCGTCACGCGGCGGCCCCGGAGCGTCGGCGGGCTCCCGGGCGGCGGTCGAGCGAAGTCATGTCCGATATCCTCCTGCGAGCGATATCCGGGACGGCCGCCGCGGCGGCTTCCCGAGGCGTCGGACCCGACAGCGGCATCCGACACCCGGGAATCTGGTAAGAAGGGACCCGCCCATCAAGGGCGGGCCGTCAGGGCACGCGGGTGACCTCGATATGGCGGTCATGCGTCAGGGCGGGGACCATCCGGCGCGCCTCGTCGACGCGCGACAGGTCGAGCCGTGCCGTGACGATGCCCGGCTCCTCGCCGGCATCGGCGAGCACCTCGCCCCAGGGGCTGACGATCAGCGAATGGCCGTAGGTGAGCCGGCCCTCGTCATGGGTGCCGGTCTGGGCCGGGGCCAGGACGAAGCAGCCGGTCTCGATCGCGCGGGCCCGGAGCAGGACGTGCCAGTGCGCGCGGCCCGTCGGCACGGTGAACGCGGCGGGCACGGTCAGGATGCGGGCGCCGGCATGCGCCAGCGCGCGGTAGAGATGGGGGAAGCGGAGGTCGTAGCAGACCGTCATGCCGACCCCGCCCCACGGCGTGTCCGCCAGCACCGCGCGGTCGCCGGGACGGAACGTCGCCGACTCGCGGTAGCTCTCGCCCTCGGCGAGGTCGACGTCGAACATGTGGATCTTGTCGTAGCGCGCCCGGACCTCGCCATCGGCGCCGATGAGGACGCTGCGGTTGGCCGCGCGCCCGTCGTCGAGCAGGACGGCGAGGCTGCCGACCAGCAGCCAGGCGCCGGTCTCGCGCGCAAGCTCGCGGAAGAACGGCAGCGCCGGGTGTTCGTCCTCCCGGCGGGCGCGGGCGAGCACCTTGGCCCGGCCCTGGACGACCATGGTGACGTTCTCCGGCATCGCGATCAGCTCGGCGCCGGCGTCGCGGGCACGGCGCACCAGCTCGCCCGCCCGCTCCAGGTTGGGGCCGATCTCCGGCCCGGCGTTGACCTGGACGCAGGCGACGTCGAGGGTCCCGGCGCTCATGACTGGCCGAGCATCGCGTCGAGCTTGCCCGCGCGATCCAACTCGTACAGGTCGTCGCAGCCGCCGATGCCTTCCCCGTCGATGAAGATCTGCGGGACGCTGGTGCGTCCGCCCGCCCGCTCCACCATCTCGGGGCGGCGCCGCGGGTTCTGCATCACGTCGACCTCCTCGAACTCCACGCCCTTCTCGGTCAGCAGCCGCTTGGCACGGTGGCAATACCCGCAGAAGGGGCTCGTATAGACGACGATTTCGGCCATGCTCGGCTCCGCTGGTTGCATCCGACCCAGGGAATATGGTGTGGCGGCGGCGCTCCGCCAGCATCGAGCCGGCGCCTCATGCGGAAACGACCAGTCTCGCGGCCGCGACGGCGGCCACCCCCGCCAGGGCGGAGACGAGATCGCGGCCCGACAGCGCCATCGCCAGCCCGGCCGCGGCGATCCCCACCAGTTCCGGCACGCTGCCGCGGACCGCGGCCGGCGCGACGATGCCGAGCATGACGCAGAGCGGCATCGCCTCCAGCGTCCGGTCGAGCCGGGCGCTCCTCGGCGCGTAGCGCATCAGGAAGAAGCCGCTCGCACGGCACGCGAACGAGGCGATCCCCAGGGCCACGAGGGCCGGAACGACGGAGCCGTCCATCACGCCGGGCCGGACCTGAGGGCGGCGACCAGGCCGCCGGCCAGGCCCGCGCCGACGATCGCCCAGCCGGGCTGGCCCGCCCGGTCCAACGCCACCGCGACCAGGACGGCCGCCGCCGCGGGCGCCAGATGCTTGCGGCCGCTCCAGCTTCCGACGAGCAGGGTCGTCGAGAAGGCGACGAGCATGAAGTCGAGGCCGACCCGCTGCGGATCGGGAACGAGGCCGCCCGCGACCCGGCCCGCCAGCGTGCCGCCGATCCAGGGCAGGAAAGTCGCCAGCCCGGTGCCCAGGACGAAGCCGGCGTCGTTCAGCCCCGCGGCGTGGCGATTGAGCGAGAGCGCCCAGTTGGCGTCGCCCAGCACGTAAAGGGAGGGATAGGTCTGCCACCACGGCAGCCGCCCCATCCAGGGGCGCAGCGCCGCCCCGTAAAGCACGTAGCGCGCGTTCATCACCAGTACGGCGGCAACGACCGTCGCCAGCGCGGCGCCCCGGGACAATGTCTCGAGTGCCGCGAGCTGGGCGGAGCCCGAGAAGACCAGGGCGCTCATCAGCAGCGATTCGAGGGTGCTCAAGGGGACCTGCGCGGCCAGTGCGCCGAAGGCCACGCCGTACAGGACGACGCCAGGCGCGAGAGCCTGCCCCTGCAGGAAACCGCTGCGGACGCCGCGGAGCGTGAAGGTGACGGCTCCGTCGGAGCCGGCGCGGGAGGGGGGAGCCATCGTGCGTCTTCCTGAAGAGGGGCCGGCAAGGGGCTTGGCAGCCCCGCGCATGATAGCCTAATCCGGACCGGCTCCGCGGCCAGGCGGTGCGATCGCCGGTTCGCGGCGAAATCCGGGCGCGGGCGGGCCGCGGGCGGTTATCCTGGCGCCGGAAGCGGGGGGACATGGGCGAGGACGGGAAGAAGGCGATCGAGCTGGCGCTGCAGGGCGGCGGGGCGCACGGCGCCTTCACCTGGGGCGTGCTCGACCGGCTGCTGGCCGACGACCGGCTGCGGATCGACGCGCTGA